>JASGCS010000003.1:42046-160291 GCA_030054035.1 Candidatus Methylacidiphilales bacterium | reverse complement strand
AAATGTAAATAAACAGGTACAATATAAAAAATAAAATACAAATCAACGTTATATTAAAAAACAATAATAAATCTAGACCAATTAATTTTAAATATAATCGTGATCCTACAATAGTACTGTCGCTTCGTATTAATGTGCTTTTACTTCTATGATTTATAGTGCAATCAAAAATAAACATGAATAATAAAAATAATCTTGTGAGAAATATTTTAATATTCCAAAACAGTACTGTTCCATGTTTTAATGGACTAACTGAGTTATATATACTATAATTTACGACAACCAAACTTTTTGATAAAGCCAAGAAAAATGATACTACTATTGTTAATGCTATTACAAATCCTAATAGCACATCTAATATATTTACAATTACTAATGACGCATCATAATAAAGCGATTTGTTAAACATTTATTGAGCGGGCATTAAAATAAATTCAATATCAAATTTCATTATCGATTGACTGTATAGTAGTTTTTAAGTCGTTCAAGCAGCTGTCTGTTATACTCAATGCCTTCTAGTTTTATATTCGCTTTAATCTCTTTATATTCTTTAGAATTTTTTAATATTCCTTTATCGTAATAAAATAATACTATAGTTTTATAATAACCTGTATCTTTGGCATTGTAATATTCAAATGCTTTACCTAAAAAATTATCTTTGGCTATTATCAACATTAGATCTTGGAGGTCATTAGCGCCTTTAAAATCTGTATAAGTATTTATTATACCAACAAATTTTAAAATTGCATGAATAGTACTTCTCAATTCTAGCTTATTAGTTAAATCAGATTCTTTTTTTTCAATATGGAGATAAAACCTACCTTGATCTGGTAGAACAGGTTTATTGAGAGCATTTATACTATCCCTCTGAACATTAATCATCTTCTCATTAGCTTCAGCCACGCCTTCTGCGTATCTTTCTTGGGCTGGCTTTTGTTTAATAAAATCAACAAGCGCACTCCATACTGAAGTTATTAATCCTTCCCTTTCCTTATCACTAAGGTATTCTGCATTGTTCTCTGCTGCATTTCTGCCAGTCATGGCTGCGGTGTTGAAGTCTCCTCCGCTGAGGGCTACGGTTAGTCCGCCTACTAGTGCTGCGACATTGACTCCTTCATTTTGAAATGCTGTGAGTTGGTTGTATATTTGTTCTTCAGTAATGGAGTTGGAGTTGGTGATGGTGTCTTTACCCCATTGGATAAGTCTATTCTCTAAATCATTCTTGATCGCATCGCCGACTGCTTCACTAACTACTGCACCGATTGCACCTGAACCACATTGATTGTTGGTGGCATGGCCGAGAGCACAACCGAAATATATGTGGCTTGGTAAATAAAGTGTGGTACATTAGGTCACCGATAGTTTGGTAAGTCGTAATAATTATCGGTGTTAAAGATTGATAGAAGTAAAGTAGTAATCGTTGCAAAATAAAAGGAAAGAAAAACAAAGAAGTAAATTAGTCTTACTAGTATTATCGTTATTGCAAGAGCCAATTTTCCATTTCGTAATGAAATATAAACACCAGTAAATGAATTTAATAATCGGTTACGAAGGATATACCCATAGATAATCATTCCAACTGCTACCAAAGGGAAAAAAAGTGTCCATACAGCCCAGAACAATCTCTTCTGATTTTTAGTTTTAATATGCTTAATAAGGTAGGCATTGGCACCAGTTGGAATGAGAGTAACAAACATATAGATATAGTAAATATGAATTACAGTAAATAGCGCTACGATGAATATATGCGAATGTTTAAGTAACACTATATAAGGTATGACAATGCCATATAATTTATACCAAGAGGCATAATAAAAAAAATTAGATAAGTCATCATCAAGTGCATAAATAACACTATATAAAAAATCTCTAAATGAAAAATCTGGCGAATTTACTACTTCAGGTAATACTATACCCACTGCTACAGGTATAAACTCATTATAAAATCTACTTACAGGTAATACTATACCCAATGCTAGCAATGCCATAAATTCAAATAATAAAAAGTAGGTAATCAAATAACTAACCATTAGTAGTAATTTGAATAAATACTTTAAATTTATGGCGCGTTGGTAATATAAAAAGTACGATCTTCTTTTGTATAAAAGATAGGTGTTAATACAAATTAAAACTGGTAAAAAAAAGAAATTAAAAGCGCTGAATATCCAAAATATTCTATCGCTTTTAGTGTACCTAATTATTTTATTCCTAAGAAAATATATTCCAGAATTAAAGTTGTTCCATTTACAAAAATAAGACAATAAAACGAAGAAAACGAAAGGGCATGCAATAACTAGTAAAACTAATACAACATCAAATGATTTATCAAGCATTAATAACATTCAACATTTCTCGTGATTAAGCTCTTGACATCTTTTCAAGAATTCACCCAGAGGATAGTCATAATAATTTGGCCAATTATTATCAATAATATTTAAGATATCAATATGTTTTTGGGATGATTCTAAATCTTTATATGAACTGTTATAAGCTTGTTGTAATGAGATGCTGAATTCTGAATCACCAGTTAATACTCTAGAAGAAAACTCACCTATAGCTTTGTTACTAATGAAAACACTATTCGCAACTTGTAACAGGGCTTCAAATATTTGAATGTAGTCTTCATCAGTTTTTTTATTATTATAAAACTGCTTAACTCCAGCATAATATTTAAATGCTTTAGCTAGTTTTATATTTGGGTCTGATTCAGATAATACATTCACTGCTATTTGTTCATATTCTTGTTTGCCAATTGTAGCAGATACTTCTTGTTTTGCTAATTGAGTCTTTTCTTCAGGTGAGGATGTAAGTGCGTACCACAATCTTCCAATAAAAGTTAGCTTACCTTCCTCATCAAAAAGAAGTCCATTGTTCTCTGCTGCATTTCTGCCAGTCATGGCTGCGGTGTTAATGTATCATCTGATGTGGTTAGATAATAGTGTAGCATATTCAAATCAAATTACATCGCATTTAATAGTACAATATTCATAATGTACTATCTAATCATCACTGCTCAGATTACCGATTATGGTAAGTTTAAATCTTATGCAGTCGCTACAGCTGAGTATGTTGCTGAACTTGGTGGTGAGTATATTGTGCGTGCAGGTCAGACAGAATTACTGGAAGGTGTGTTTGATATGGGTAGCAAGGTTGTTATCTCTCGCTGGAAATCAAAGGAGCATGCGTTATCATTTTGGCAGTCAGAAAAGTATCAGTCTGTATTAAAACCACTTAGAGAAAATACAGGTACTTTTACTGTATTACTCATTGAAGGTGCGGGATAGTTAGATGTATTTGTCTATTGCTTTGCAGGCCACTTGTAATGCAGTAAATCAATGTTCAACGGTACCTGATGCGCGAGATCGTATTATTGACAATATTAAGAAGGTTGGGGCGCAGGTTCGTGCTAGTAAAAATTTCTTAGGTAGTAGAGTTAAGTTGGTGGTCTTGCCTGAGTACTTCGCTACAGGTTTTCCTATGGGGGATTCTATAGAGGCTTGGCAGTTGAAAGCATGTTTTGAGGTTGGGGGGGAGGAGTATGATTTGTTGTCTGAAATCGCAACGCAGAATTCATGTTTTTTATCTGGTAATTGTTATGAGTTGGATGCGGCGTTTCCAAATCTATATTTTCAAACAAGTTTTATTATTGATGATGAAGGAAAGCTAATCGTAAGGTATCGTAGATTAATATCAATGTTCAGCCCTACTCCTCATGATGTCTTAGATGAATACCTCTCTGTCTATGGCGCGTTAAGTTTATTTCCAGTGGCAAAAACTTCAATTGGTAATCTGGCTTGCGTTGCGTCTGAGGAAATATTATTTCCTGAAATAACTCGAGCATTGATGCTACAGGGGGCGGAGGTGATTTGTCATTCAAGTTCTGAAGTTGGTTCTGTGCTCGCTACCCCTAAGCATATCGCAAAGCTTGCCCGAGCTTACGAAAATCATTGCTACATAGTATCTGCCAACTCTGCCGCAATAACTAATACTAATTTTCCTGCTCATTCCACTGACGGCAATTCCTGCGTGATAGATTTTCTAGGTAAAACATTGGGTCAATCAGGCTATGGTGAAAGTATGGCTGCGCATGGGTATATCTCAATTGAAAATCTTCGTGAGTATAGAAACCAACCAAGTATGTTTAATCTCATTTCCAGGCTACGATTAGAGTTATTTAAAGAGACCTACCAAAAAACTATTTTTCCACCAAACTCGTTCCTCAAGAATCAGAGTGGTCAAGTGGTAAAAAATAATGCCTTAGAGACCCAGAAGCAAGTTATAGAAGATTTAATCAATCGCGGGATATTGGTTTAACAAACCATAACGATAATAAACTAATTATAATCATTCCAACATAGACCAAAAAGACTGGCTGATAGGAATTATAA
This sequence comes from Candidatus Methylacidiphilales bacterium, assembly GCA_030054035.1. NCBI lineage: Bacteria > Pseudomonadati > Verrucomicrobiota > Methylacidiphilae > Methylacidiphilales > Methylacidiphilales bacterium. Next base: position 155,903 of record JASGCS010000003.1, on the reverse strand, counting down.
GCGGTCTTAATCACTCCACTCAGAAAAATACCCAGCCCACCCGCTATGGCATCAAGCATGGTAATGGTGCCTATAATCTTACCTATGTCTCGTAATCCAAAAATACTTACCACTGAATATTGAATGAGGGTATAAACTCCACCCCACCCTAACCCAAAGCAAATCATACCTGGATAAATCAATGATGGGCTTAATGAAGTCAAAAATATTCCGCCAAGTAGCATGATTGAGAGGTTTGCATAAAATACCAGTCGCATTTTAAATAAATCTGCTAAATATCCAAAAATAAATTTACCCAGCAATGAAAAAGTAAAAAATAATGAAACTGCGTTAGCGGCTTTAGCAATGTCAAACCCCACACCTCTGGTGTATAAAAATAAATGACCCTGCGCACCAAGGATTGAATAAAAGGTTGCACAAGCAATAATTACTAACGCCCAAAACGGAACGCTTCGTACTGCCTCCCGATATGCAATTCCTTCTATAGCTTGTGTTGATTGTTTTTTACCGAGTTGATTGTCAAATACTGTAAAAAGACTAACAAAAAATAATAGCATGGGTACAAACGCAATGCAAAACATGGTAGCACGCCAATCCAAATTCATTAACAAGACTCGTTCAATAAATGGGAACATGATGCCACCTAAACTTGATCCAGCAATAGCGATACCAACTGCCATGCCGCGTTTATTTTTATTTGCCCAAGAAGAGCAAATTGAGACTGCCACATTTAACCCAACGAGCGTGAGGGTCATGCCGAAAAGAAAATGCACAAAATAAAGCTGTTGAATTGATTGAATGCGCGAAAAAAACAAATAGGCTATGGCGAGTGTAGTCCAACCAATTAAAATACATACCCTGGTTCCAAACCGATCAATAATGTATCCAGAAAATGGCGCACATAGTCCCGCAACCGTTAGTGAAATTAAATTACTAAATTTATATTCTGATAATGTCCAGCCAAACTCTTTAATCAGCATCTCATCATAGATAGATAATCCTGTAATCATCATGCCATTACTGACAATCATCATTCCGCAGGCAAACCAAGCAATAAACCAAGCGTACCAGGAATATTGTTTGATGGAGCTAGTTACATACATTATGCTATAATCTTACTATATTAACCATAAGGAGATTTTATGTATAAAAATTTATTTTTGTTACCTTTTGTAGTAATTACCTGTGCCATTTCAGTACCAAGTTTTAGTCGTGATATTAATAATCCTAAAGAATATGTAGATTTTTTTCGGAAAGTTAGATGTTCAATAAAAGATGGTGAAGTCACCATTGGCACTTGGGAAGGAAATATGTACTCTAGAGTTGAAGGTGAAAAAGATAGAAAACTATTTAAGGTATTGGGAATGAATATCAATAAATGTGTCTCAGTAACTAATGAAAAGAAACAAGTTGGCTATCGATCTATCTCAAGGGAACTTATGCTCTACCTAGATCCTGACAATAGTACAGTATTAAAAACTTGGAAAAATCCTTGGACTGGTGAAGAAGTTGAAGTAGTACATGTGGCCAATGATCCAGTTAATCAAAAATATGCAGATTTTGGCTATGATAGAAGCGGAAAGCCATCCACAGTTGCTTTAAAAGATCTTGGCGATGTCTATGGATTTAACTATGAAGTACCGCTTTTTTATAACAACCCACTGGCTGGGGAATATCAAGATTATGTTGGTAACCATTATCATGCTATGGAACTATTTAACTTTTTTGTAACGAAAAAAGATGCTGATAGCAAACAGGACAAGGTTAAATACCACATCGCTTGGACGAGAATTGCCCAGTGGTTGCCTTGGATGAAAATGGGAAGCAGGCCTGGACTCATGGTTGTTAATACCCAGGGCAAAAAAGTATTTAAGTTTGAAGAGCTTGATCCTATTTTGGTTAATGCCATCAACACTACTTACCCATTATATAAAACCGCGCCACCAGATAATGACGCAAGAGAAAATGAAACCAGCTGGACGGTATTTAAGAAATATATTGATGGAAAAAAGACTAAATAGATTTATTTAGTCGCAAACCCTTGCAAGATATCCGCTTTGGGATTGACCTTAAGTTTTTGATAATTTTTATCAAAAGCCGCTAGGAATATCGTGAACAATTCTGATTGGTTTTTGATATCCATTTTTTCGTAAATATGTAATCGGTGATTCTTTACTGTTCCATATTTAATCTCAAGTTTGCGTGCGATATCTCTAGACTGGTCGCCTCGTAAGAGTAATTGCAAGATCTGCTGCTCGCGCGGAGATAAGATTGATGAACCAAAATTAGTTAGGGCTAGATGTAAAAATGAGTGGTTATGTCCTTTGGCTGGGTTGAGATTTAATGATGTTGCGTAACTTTCAAGTGAACTCGTTATCAATGGCGAAATGGCACGCAGCAAAGCAATTTCATTTGAAGTGAATTTTTTAAACTGCTCCGAGCGTTCCATCGCTAACGCCAGTACTGATTTATTATTTAATGGCACGAGAAAATTAATCTCGTCATGTACTCTGGTGAGTCTATAATAACTTTCAAAATATTTACTTTTCTTAAAACCTTCTGGTGCAATATCGTGTAAGCGCAATACCATTGCTTCCTTTAGCGCTCTCGAGCGTTGATAAAATGGATCAAAGGCATAGGCACTATTCAGATAATTATTGATATTATTCTGCCGATCAGGGTTTAATTTTTGATAGAGTACTTTTGGACGATGCTCTGGATAATAGACAATAATCATAGAACTTTGGAAAGGCACAATATGGTAGAGAAATTCTTCTACAAAATGTGAAATTAAAATATTGTCTTTAACCTGAAAATAAGTGGCAAGATGAGCAAACCATTGTTTGTTTGCAATCATCACTGCATGTATTGTTTGACTGCATGTAAAGTTTTATCTAACCCTTTGGACAATCTATCAAACAGAAGCTCAATCTCTGGCTCTGACATTATCAAGGGTGGGCAAATAGCCACACTATTACCAGCCACACCTCTAACAATTAAACCTTCCTCTTGGCAATGTTGTTGAGCAAGCAGGCCAATCTTTACTTCTTTGGGAAAATCAGCTTTGGTTTTTTTGTTGGCGACTAACTCTAAAGCCCCTATCATACCTATCCCTCTCACTTCACCCACCAAAGCATGGTCTTCGAACTTAGCGAGTTTTTTCTGAATAAGTTCGCCGATTTTTTTGGCACGGTTAAATAATTGGTCGCGTTTATAAATTTTTAAAGCCGCTAGCGCTACTGCGCATGAGACTGGATGGCCTGAATAAGTAAATCCATGTCCAAATACGCCGACCTGATCCGAGGCTTCAATCATCGCCTCATAGATAAAATTAGGTATCACAGCAGCACTTAACGGTTGGTATCCTGACGTGAGGGCTTTTGCTAAGGTCATGCAATCTGGTCGCAACCCAAAGGTAGTCGCGCCAAAATCTTCTCCGGTGCGTCCAAATCCAGTTATCACCTCATCATCAATAAATAAAATATTGTGCTTCTTAAGAATTTTTTGAACTTCAGCAAAATAATGTTTTCCGGGTAACACTACCCCTCCTGCCCCAATTAACGGCTCACTAATATACGCCATAATGGTCTCAGGGTCTTCTTTAACAATTAAAGCTTCTAGCTCGTTTGCCATGCGTTGTTCAAAAGCAATCACAGATTCACCTTGTTGCCCCATGCGATAGTAGTGTGGGGTGGGAAAGCGCACCACGCCGATTGATTCAAAAGGCACATCAAAATGAGTGTGGTTACCAGCTAATCCAGTCAGCGCCACACTACCCACTCCTACTCCATGATACGCTTTACTTCCTGCCAGAATTTTTTTCTTCTTACTCTGGCCAGTTACATTGGCATAATAGCGTAATATTTTAATGTGGGTATCATTAGCATCGGAACCAGATAAACCAAAAAATATTTTTGCTTCAGGGATGGGAAGCATTTCTGCAAGCTGATTGGCTAACTCAATCATGCCAGTATGGGACTTACCACCAAAAGGATTGCTGTAGGATAGTTTTCTCATTTGAGCATTGGCTGCTTCGGTGAGCTCTTCATTACCATAGCCAAGCGATAAGCACCACAACCCACTCATTGCCTCTAAATACTCTTTGCCTTCTATATCGTAAAGATAAACACCTTTACCATGTGATACAACAAATTTCTCTAGGTGTTTAAAATTGGTAGAGGGATACAGTACAGAGGTCTTTTGCATTAACCTATTTTAACGCATGAAGTGGGTCAGTAAAACTATGTCCTAAACTATCGCAAACCGCTTGATAACAAACCTTACCATATGCAACATTCAATCCATTAAGTAAATGTTTGTTGTCTAGCAGTGCTTGTTTGGCGCCTTTGTTCGCCAGTTGTATAGCGAAAGGTAAAGTTGCATTACTTAATGCCATAGTTGAAGTTCGAGATACTCCGCCAGGCATATTCGCAACACAATAATGCACAATTCCATCTACTTCAAACACGGGGTCCTGGTGAGTGGTAGCATGAGAAGTTTCAAAACAACCTCCCTGATCTATCGCCACATCAACGACCACAGAGCCCTTTTTCATTTTTGCAAGGTGTTTTTTCTGAATTAGTTTTGGTGCCGAAGCTCCGGGAACAAGCACCCCGCCAATTATCAAGTCAGCTTTTGCACTCATCTCGTCAATCACAGCTGCCGTCGAATAGAGCAATTGTACTCTACCCATAAATATATCATCTAAATAACGAAGTCTTGGCAAGGATCGATCAACGATAGTTACTTTTGCACCAAACCCTACTGCCATTTTGGCTGCATTAATACCAACCACACCGCCACCAAGTATCAAAACCTCTGCTGCAGGTGTGCCCGGCACACCACCCAACAAAACTCCAGAACCGCCATGACTTATTTCCAAATAATGTGCTCCGGCTTGAATTGACATTCTGCCTGCCACCTCACTCATAGGCGCAAGCAAAGGCAATCCACCCATATCATCAGTAACGGTTTCGTAGGCAATACAAATTGCCCCTGATTTTATTAGCAATTCTGTTTGTTTTGGATCTGGAGCTAGGTGAAGGTAAGTAAATAAAACTTGGCCACTGCGTAGTCTTTTGCATTCAACTTCTTGAGGTTCTTTAACTTTTATAATCATGTCAGAAGCCTGGAAAATATCCTCTACGCTAGCACTTAAGGTCGCACCAGCGGATTGATAATCAGCATCGCTAAACCCAATTCTGGTACCGGCATTTTTTTCTACAGTAACTGTATGGCCATGCCCGATCAATTCCTTTACCCCACCAGGAGTTACGCCAACTCTATATTCATGGTTTTTGATTTCCTTTGGAACTCCAATTTTCATTTTACTTTCTCCATTATTTAATTTTTGATTGAGACTATTTTAAAGAAGAAATCCAATTAACATATTGACACCACACATTACCATAGCCATATATAAAAAAACCCCAGCAATTGCTGGGGTTTTTCCTTAATTCAATTAATACTACTTTAAAACTAAAAACCTTTTTTTAATGTGAATTGTAATCTATCTTCATAAAAACTTCTTTCGTATCCGAAATCATTTAAATAAAAATCTTTAGCATTTTTATCAACACCAATAAAAGCAAATTCAGCTTCGTCAGCACCGTCATTCCAATTAGCAACAAAAGCTAATTTATAGTCAATGAGCGAAGAGATATTTTTATAAATTTTATTACTGATATTAGTTGAACCAACAGAAGCGCGAATCTTAAAATTGTCTGCAACTTGACCATCATAAGCAACTTGTAGGTAAGAACTTTCACCTAATGCACCAAATCCAAAAAACTCAGGTGAATAAGCACCAATTAGTTTCAATTTACCACCAAGAAAACCTAATGTTACAAAATATTCTTGATAATTTAAATTACCACTAACCGAATTTGCGTTTAATTCATTTGCATCATTAGAAGTAGCACCAATGAAGTTATATGTATAAAACAATCCTAATAGATCTACATAGAAATTTTCATTGACTTCATAGTACAACCCTGCGTATAAATCTATTTCCAATGCTTGTTGTTGTGTTTTTGTAGAGCTTCTCTTTTGTCCATTTACATTAGATGCCCAGTAACCAAAATACCCACCAGACTTATGCGATGCAGTTACTGAATGTTGCAAAGCTGGTTGCCTTGCAGAAAGTGTCAGTCCTCTAAAGTTATACTCACTTGATAACGCAACTGATCCAACAACACTCCAATCTGATTTTTCTTCAGCGGCTCTTGCTATTGATGCTGCTCCAAGTAATAATGAAACTACTCCAAATATTATTGTTAATTTTTTCATATTAATTCCCACTCCTTTTAGTTAAATATACCAATATTGTACTAGATAAAATAATTATTTGCATAAGTATTTTATCTAGAAAAAACATACTTAAAATCAGAAAATTGTGCCTGTAGCTATATAAACAGCTACTTTTAATACTTTTGGGATATTTTTTAAAATGGCAATGAGTATACTAGAGTCAATGTAATAATTGAAAGAGGTATATATGGATATTGATAAGCAGCTAGAACTAGAATATAAAGAAGCAAAAAAATGGTTAGAAGATAACCCGACTATCGACAGAATTGAAGTAGTGATCTGTGATATCAATGGGATTTTTAGGGGTAAAAGTATCCCTATCTCAAAGTTAGATTCAGTGTATCAAAGAAAAATGAGAATGCCACTTTCAACTTTTTACTTTGATGTTTGGGGTAATGATGTGACCAGAATTTCTTACGCCAGTGGTGATTTGGATGGGATTTGCCTACCTTCTAACCTTGGATTAATGCCAAAAGTATGGAACTCCATCCCTTCGTCATTGCTCATGGTAACGCTTACCAACGAAGAAGGTGTGCCTTCTTTTTACGATCCTAGGAATGCGTTAGTTTCAGTAGTACAAAAATATCAAGAATTACAATTAACGCCAGTGGTTGCCTTTGAAATGGAATTTTACTTAACTAACCCTAACAGTGAATTCGCATCACCCCCCACACCTGAAGGGCATTCTAAACCATTACAATTTACCAACTCATACTCTATGGATGAGCTTGAGATTTTTGATACCTTTATGGATGAGGTTATTGTGGCAGCCGAGGGCATGAGATTACCAACTGAAAATATACTCTCTGAATGTGGCTGTGGTCAATTTGAAATAAACTTAGTTCACCAATCAGATGCAGTTAGAGCTGCTGATGATGCGCTTTTGTTAAAACAAATCATTAGAGGGATAGCACGAAAACATGGCTATCGGGCAACTTTTATGGCAAAACCATACTTAGAACAATCCGGAAGCGGTATGCATATGCACTATAGCCTGATTGATAATCAAGGTAAAAATATTTTTGATGATGGTACGGATAAAGGCACTCAAGAGTTACTCTATGCGTTAGGTGGCATGTGTAAAGTGATGGGTGAATATACTTTATTTTGCGCCCCAAATATTAACTCGTACCGCAGATTGAGACATGGTGAACTTTGCCCCAAAAATATTAGCTGGGGATATGACAACCGAACTGTCGCACTAAGAATTCCAAGTGGACCGCCGGTTAGTCGCCGAATAGAATTTAGATTGCCTGGTGCTGACGCCAATCCCTACCTGGTAGCGGCCACATCATTAGGTTCTGCTTTATATGGACTAACTAAGAAAATAGACCCACCAAAACCAATTACTGGGAACGCATATATGGCAAATGCCCCAGAAATCCCGCAAGATTGGGCTACTTCTATAGAAACCCTTGAAAAAGGCACTAGGTTAAAAGACATTATTGACCCCAAACTGATAAAAATATTTTTAGACTGTAAAAATCAAGAGTACGATGTATTTTCTACTAAAATTAATCAGTTTGAGTATAGCACCTACTTGGATATGCTATAGTAAAAAAATAACTATTGAAAAGCAACTAGTTTTATAGTATAGTAGATAGAGTAAAACAATTAAGGAGATTTACAATGATTAAGAATAAAAATAAATTACTATTAGCAACAAGTATCATGGCAACTATGTTGGTATTGGTTTCTTGTGGTAAAAAAGATTCAGAAACAGCCAGCGGAGATCGGGTATTAAATATCTACAACTGGAATGACTACATAGACGAAAAGACCATCCCTGATTTTGAAGCCAAGACTGGCATCAAGGTCAAGTATGACTTATTTGATACCAACGAAGTGGTTGAAGCTAAATTAACTGCAGGTAGTTCCGGTTATGACATCGTGGTTCCAGCATCAAATTTTATGGAACGATTTGTAAAGGCTGGTCTGGTACAAAAATTGGATAAATCAAAAATTCCAAATTATAAAAATGTCGACCCAGATTTTTACAAAAACCTTGCCCAGTTTGATCCTAATAATGAGCACGCAATTAATTATTTATGGGGTACCACCGCAATTGGTTATAATGTTGAAAAAGTAACTAAAGCATTAGGTACATCCAACATTGATAGTTGGAGTGTTTTATTTGATCCAAAAAATGCTGCAAAATTAAAATCTTGTGGTATTGGTCTAATGGACTCCCCTCCAGAAGTAATTGGAAATGCGTTAATTTATTTAGGCTTTAACCCTAACTCAGAAAAAGAAGACGAGCTAAATAAAGCTAAAGATTTGCTTAAATCAATCGCCAAAAATGTTCGCTATTTTGATACCGCTAGATATATTAATGATATCGCTAATGGTGAAATATGTATCTTAATCGGCTTCAATGGCGATGTACTCAACGCGCAAGCAAGAGCTGAAGAAGCAAAAAACAACATTAAAATTAAGTATCTGGTACCAAAAGAAGGTGCAATAGTTTGGTTTGACACCATGGTCATTCCAGCTGATGCTAAAAATGTTGCAGAAGCTCATGAGTTTTTGAATTATTTCCTAGAGCCAGAAACAACCGCTCGAATCAGCAATCACATAAAGTTTGCTAACAGTAACAAGGCTTCGTTGCCATTACTCGATAAAGCGGTAGCTGAAAATGAAGCAATCTTTCCGTCTGAAGCTGCAAAAGCAAAGCTTGTCGCACTCCGTGCCTACACACAAGAGTATGATAGAAAGTTAACTAAAGCGTGGACTGAAATCAAGGCATCAACAAAGTAACAAAAATAAAAAACATGAAAAAGCCAATTAGCTTATTTTTAAACTGATTGGCTTTTTTATTTATATTCAAAAAAAAGGGGGTTTATAAATGAAAATTGAAAATAAGCGTGTACTACTTAGAGTTAACTCGGTAACTAAAAAGTTTGACAACTTTACTGCAGTCAATAATGTAAGTCTTGAGATTTACGAATCAGAAATTTTTTGTTTACTTGGTGGTTCGGGATGCGGAAAAAGCACACTATTAAGGATGATTGCCGGCTTTGAAGATCCCACCAGTGGCACAATAGAATTAGATGGTCAGGTCATTAACGATTTACCATCTTTTGAAAGGCCAGTAAATATGATGTTTCAATCCTACGCCCTTTTTCCACATATGACCGTTGAGGAAAATGTCGCCTATGGATTAAAAAGAGAAAAAACCCCTAAGGCTGAAATTCAACAAAGAGTATCTGAGATATTAGCCATGGTCAAACTTACCCATCTCAAACATAGAAAACCGAATCAGTTATCTGGAGGACAACAACAACGAGTAGCCTTGGCCAGAGCCCTAGTAAAAAAACCAAAATTATTGCTATTAGACGAGCCCTTAGGCGCGCTAGATAAAAAATTACGGGAAGAAACTCAATTTGAATTAATTAATTTACAAGAAACTTTAGGGATTACTTTTATCGTGGTTACCCATGATCAGGAAGAAGCTATGATTCTCTCTAACCGCTTAGGCGTTATGAATGAAGGGGAAATTGTGCAAACCGGAGCCCCTGAAGAAGTCTATGAGTTTCCCAATTCAAGATTTGTCGCTAATTTCATTGGCACCATAAATACTTCCGAAGGTGTGCTCATCAATGATGAGGCGGATCACGCTGTGGTTGAATCAAAAACCATTCCAGATCTAAAATTTTTTATTCCACATGGTATTAGCGCACATACTAACCAAACCGTTTGGGCTGCCGTACGACCTGAAAAAATCACACTGTCAAGGAGTGCGCCAAAGAGCAAACATCCGCTTGGAACGAACAGTTGTAAAGGGGAGGTATCAGGAGTAGCCTACATGGGTGGCATTACACTCTATCAAATTAAAGTAGGTGATTTTTCCTTTAAAGTTTCTAGCCATAACGATACTAGAGATTCAGATAATATCTTTGATAAAGGTGAAACCGTCTTTTTAAACTGGTCAGATGAAGCAGTAGTAAGTCTAACGATATAGTTAAGGGGGTCGATATGGTATCTATGATAATTAAATCACTTGAAGCAAGATCAATTTTTGACAGATTCATCCTAAGACAAGGGAGAAGGATTGTAATTTCTCTTCCTATGATTTGGGGGGCGTTATTTTTATTAATACCATTAATAATTGTCATTAAAATTTCACTTGCGAAATCCGTGATAGGCAGACCGCCCTACACCGCTCTTTATGAAATAGTAGATTCTTATCGGTTTATTCTAAACCTTGATTTTTCTAACTATTTTTTCTTGCTAAAAGATGGCTTATCTACAGATAATATCTACATTCAAGCCTATTTAAATTCTTTAAATATTGCTTTTTTTTCCACTATCTTGTGCTTAGTGATTGGTTACCCTATCGCATACTACATCGCGCGAAGCTCGTTGGCAAAAAGAAATCTACTACTTATGTTAGTAATACTTCCATTTTGGACTTCGTTTTTATTGCGCATCTACGCTTGGATTGGGATGCTAAACAATACTGGTATGATCAACAGCGTGTTGCTTTGGTTAGGTGTGATCAGCGAACCAATTGCCATGATGCAAACAACTTTTGCAGTCTACATTGGGATTGTCTATGCGTATCTTCCATTTATGATTTTACCCTTATACGCTAACTTAGTAAAGTTAGACGGAAGATTATTGGAAGCAAGCGCAGATTTAGGCGCGAGGCCAATAGTAACATTTTTTACGGTAACCTTCTGGCACTCATTACCTGGCATTATTGCTGGATGCGCATTAGTTTTTATTCCAGTGATCGGAGAATTTGTTATTCCTGAATTACTCGGTGGTGCCAATACTATCATGATAGGTCGACAATTATGGAACGAGTTTTTTGCCAATAGAGATTGGCCTGTCGCTTCAGCAGTTGCGACGGTTATGTTATTAATTATCATTTTTCCAATTGTATTTTTGCAAAGTAAAAATGTTAGTGCAAGTGGGCCAAAAATTTAATAGGGCATGAGGAAATTGGAGATATTATTATGAGAAAAAAAAGTTACTTCTTGGTTTCATGGTCAATTGGGGTTTTTATATTCCTGTATGTACCGATACTATATATGATTGCATTTAGTTTTAATGGCGGTCGATTGGTCTCGGTATGGGGAGGTTTTTCATTTAGGTGGTATGTTGAAATTTTTAATGACACAGCCTTCTTGAGCGCGGCATGGTTGAGTCTAAAAATCGCCACGATTAGCGCAAGTTTAGCTCTGGTCATTGGAACTGCTGCTGCCTTAGCTATCTCTCGGTATGGCAAATTCACCGGGCGAATGTTGTTGACCGGTATGGTGCTTTCTCCTTTAATTCTTCCCGATGTGATACTGGGTCTTTCGCTACTACTTCTATTTGTATCGTTAGAAAATTTAATTGGCTGGCCTCCAGAACGAGGATTTGTTACAATTGTGATCGCTCACACCACGTTCTGCGTCGCCTATGTAACTGGGGTAATGCAGTCTCAACTTTTATTCTTAAACCCATCTATAGAAGAGGCGGCGATGGATTTAGGCGCTAGGCCGGCACGAGTGTTCTGGGATATCGTTTTACCTTCCGTAACACCAGCATTACTGTCAGCTTGGCTACTCTCATTTACTCTTTCACTTGATGATGTCGTGATTGCTTCATTTGTGACTGGGCCAAACGCCACTACCTTGCCTATATTTATATTTTCAAAAATCCGTTTTGGATTATCACCTATGATTAATGTTCTGGCAACTTTTATTGTTATTTTTGTGAGCATCTTAGTAATTGCAATTAGTTATTACACTTTCAGAAACGAGAAGAAAAAGTTACTCTCAGAAAGTGGGTCCTAACATGCGCATTGGTGTTTTAGAAACTGGAAGAAGTTCAGATCAAAAAGTCATCGATCAATATGGGGATTACCCTATTATGTTTGAGAGACTATTATCAGGCCTTATGCCAAAGGCCACCTTTGAGACTTTCCGAGTCGTGAATAACATTTTCCCTGAGTCTCACACCGCTTGCGATGCTTGGATTATTACTGGTTCCAGACATTGTGCATTAGATGACTATTACTGGGTACATGTCGTAAAAGATTTGGTTAGAAAAAGCTATGTTCAAAAAGTTAAATTGCTGGGAATTTGTTTTGGCCATCAGGTCATCGCTCAAGCACTCGGAGGTATTGTTACACCTAGTGTTGGTTGGGGAATAGGCATTCATGAATATTCAATTATTAATCAACCGACTTTTTTTAATTATAGGCAACCAACGCTTAAAATCCCTGTTTATCACAATGATCAAGTCACCGTCACCCCTCCCGATTGTCAAATAATTGGTACTAGTGAGTTTTGTAAACACGCCATCCTCCATTACCCAGGCCATGCATTCACGACCCAAGCTCATCCTGAAATGACCAAAGCGTATATTCAAGTCCTCATCAATAGAGACAGAGGGAAAACTCTCAGTGAAGAAAGTGCAAAATTATTTGAAGCAACCTTACAGAAAGAAGTGGACTCACAACATTTTGCAGAATCTATGGTTGCTTTTTTAAGCAGCTAATTTTTCTTTGCTTGATACGCTAGAGCTAACCACAGCCCATTACTAGTGCTATCCCTCGCGGTATCCTTCGTGGCGCGTTTAGCGGATTGAAAATCAACATGGTGCCAAGTAAAAGTTGCAGGAAGTTCATAACAAAAACTTACCATGCTAACGTCTTTTGCTGATTGTAACTTTGCTAACGCAAAAACTGATACTCCTTGCAATTTCGCTTTAGCTTCCAAACAGGTCCATTCCTGAAGAAATGGATTTCTATGATTCAATGTAAATCTATTACGAATGGAATTTTGCTGTGATGGAATTTCTCGATCAGAGTATTCAATATCTACTCCCAAATCATATTCTTTACTCAGCGCATAGGCAATGAGTGAGCGACTATGACTTTGGGAAAAATAAATTTGCTGTTTAGCTTCACAAGGTTTAGCGTTTAGCGTAGTTAATTGTACCTCAGCTGGTGGGACGCCAATTCTTTTACCCAGCGCAACTCGCAAGCCAACTCTAGCTAAAGATGAAACAGGTCTTTGATTATAGACCTGAAGTTCCTGCTCGGTTAAGATATCGTTTTTGTTTAGACCATATTGTCGCTGCAAAAAAGCCGTCGTGGTTAGGATCAATTCAATCATTTAAAAATAAATTAAGTAAAATAGGTAGATGAGACATTCGCAACTTATTATAATAGGCTCAGGCCCCTCGGGTTACACGGCTGGAATTTACGCTGCTCGGGCAAATCTCAAACCCCTCTTGATCCAAGGTTCAAACCCTGGCGGCCAGCTCATGACCACTACTGATGTAGAAAATTGGCCAGGTGGTAAAGAAGGTCTATTAGGCCCAGAACTTATGGCATCGTTACAAGAGCACGCCTCAAGAATGGGTGTGGAGATTATTCAAGAACATATCACTAAAGTAAATCTATTACAGAGACCTTTTGTTTTACATAGTGGCGAGATGGAATATCAATGTGAGGCATTAATCATTGCAACTGGCGCAAGTGCAAAATATCTGGGCTTACCTTCTGAACAAAAATATCTTGGCAAAGGGGTGAGCGCTTGTGCGACTTGCGATGGATTCTTCTATCGCAATAAAGTGGTAGCAGTGGTTGGAGGAGGTAACGTAGCAGTTGAAGAGGCACTCTATCTCTCTAAAATTGCAAAGTTGGTTTACCTTATTCACAGAAGAGACTCCTTAAGAGCCGAAGCGGTACTGCAACAAAGAATTCAAAACTGTTTCCAGCAAGGCACCATAGTTCCATGCTGGAACTACGCAGTAAAAGAAATTACTGGTCAAGATTTTGTAACTGGTGTTGAGTTACAAAGCACCAATTCAACCACCAGTAAAAACCTAGCTATAGATGGATTGTTTATTGCGATTGGCCACACTCCCAACACTGCCCTTTTTCAGGGTCAATTAGACATGGATAATGGCTATATCTCTGTCGGTCATAACCATCAAGCACTAACCCAAACAAGTGTTGATGGTGTTTTTGCTGCGGGCGATGTTACAGATCATATCTATAGACAGGCCATCACCAGTGCGGGAAGTGGGTGTATGGCTGCGCTAGACGCGGTAAAATTTTTTCAATCATAAATCTTGCTCACTCGGATCTGTGATAAAAATCAAAGGATCATCAGTAAAGAATCCACTAATTCGCATTGGTTCAATAAATTTTAGAAGTGAAGCTAAGAGCTTGATTGAATTAACCGTATAGACTCTGAGCGCTATATCACGACTCAGGCAATCTGAAACTAATTGTTTGGAGAGTGCTTGAAACGCGATGTGATAACTTGAGGCTTGAATATTATTTATTTTATCAAATGCATCAGGAGCATGCTCTTCGGCAAGATATGCAATTGGAACTTCAGGTAGTCGGGATCTTACCGCCACTAATAACTGATAATCAAAACTACTTAGTAGAACCCTAGGTAGTATCTCAGCATTGGACTGTAATATTTTTACAAAATGTTTTGCATAATGAACTGGGTCAGCATTTGAATTTTCTAATTTTAACTCTAAATTAACATATAGGTTTCGTGTTAAGACAAAGTTTAAAAAATCTTCTAATACCGGTATTTGCTCTCCAGCGTACTCTTGTGAAAACCAACTTCCAGCATCTATTAATGGCAATTTAGCATGAGTTAAATTACTCACCATTCCAGACATATCAGTGCAGCGATCTAAGTGTTCGTCATGAAAAAGTACAAATGTATTATCACTGATGATCTGCACATCAGTCTCCAACCAACGCACTCCAGATTGATATGCTAATTCAAAACTTGCATATGTGTTTTCGGGTGCTTTACTCGAATAACCACGATGTGCGATTAATGGCGCGGGAAGTGGGGCAATGGGGAATTTAGGCATAGATTTTTCTTATTTTGGTTGGTTTTTAAGTGTAATTGATGGTTTTTATCGTATATACCTGTCATTTTGATGGTATATAATTGTAACATGAATGAAACACAGCTAACTTCACCTAATTCTGGGACTCATGTTTGTTTAATCCAGGAGTTTGGATCCATCATTTTAAAAGGGGAATTGCAGGGTGATTTGAAATCAGGGGCACCGATTAAAGTTGGAAATCATAGCACTTCTCGGCTAAAACATTATGTTAAAAATGAGTCGGGTATTTTTTTGACTACAGAAAACTCAATATACCGTTTAACATTTAAGGGGAACCCTCTTGACGCCATCCTTTCTAGTGGAAATCAAATTTCCATTGTAAAAGTAACGGTTTCAGACAACGCATTCTATTCGGAAGCTAGCACTGGCGATGTAATCTCAGGCAAGTTGCTTGATGATATTTGTTACGGGCAACCTATTTTACTATTGCAAGAAAACAGTAGGCTTTTTAAGTCAAGTACCGTTATTAGAGTTTTTAAAATTAATCATAAATTAAAACTTATCCAAACAAAATCATCATTATACAAGTTTAATCTATCTTGATTACTTCCAAGAAATGGTTGAGTAAGAAGTATTAGTAGCTACTGTCTTCCAAGCAGTGGCAAATAAAATTTCGACTGCCGTAGTTATTTCATTTTGGTGCTTTTGACTAAACGCTGACGCATCATATAACACTTCAGATAAATCTCTCCATCTCGGAATGGAAATGCCTAATGAATTAATATCTTTCATTAACGCTAGAGGGGTACGGTAAACCACAGGTTGGGTGATACTGGATACCACTGGTTCTGCGCAATTAGCTTTATACATGCGCTGAACTAAAGTACCCGAATCAATTGTTGTTGAAGAAATAAATTCAATATCACCGACTTGAAAACTTCGATTGCCTAATGCCACTACCTGCACCAAAGCATCGGCTGGCAATTTTGATGTTATAACCGAGAGTAGATTTGCATCAGCCTCTTCTCCTCTATCAACTCCTTCTCCTCTGAATGGCAAAAAGAAACAAACCCCTTCCATAGTGTCAATATCAGTGAGGTTTGGAATTTCATCGAGGAGAGTTTGGATGGGAATTTCTGGATAGAGCGACACAGCACAAGTTGGTAAATTTTTTTGGATTTCTTGTGCGAAAATTTCAATATAGCTTCCGTACAAAGCCAGACGAGTAATGGTAGGCCTTAATTCAACCCATTGCTTAGTCGCGTGATTTATTATCTCTAAAAGCAGAGGGTCGTCGTCAGGTAATTGGGGATAATTCATCTAACCTCCATTTAGCTAAGGGTTGCACATAAGGATCGCGCAGGGGAGCGCCGGATGAGCTACCCGGTATAATTGCCTGTTTCCTCCGTACATAACCGAGGTGTGCAATCATTTTTGCATTATCGGTACAAAGGTTGCTTGAGCTTACCAACATAGAGACGCCTAATGAAGTTAACTTATCAAGCAGAACGAGGCGCAATCTTTTATTGGCGCTTACTCCACCAGCAATGACCACCTGAGAGACTCTCCATTGCTCTAAGGCTCTCACTATCGTATCAGTCAAACTTTGTACGATAGCTTCTTGATAATGATACGCGATTTTTCTTTTTTCATTTTCACTCATGGAAGTCGCTGGATTTTTTTCTAAATAAACTCGCAATTGGGTTTTAAGACCGCTGAAACTAAAATCAAAATGACGCCTTGCGCTATGTTTACCCTTAGAAAAAAAAGGTACTTTAAAAAGTAATTGATTTTTAATGATTACTTCATCTTCAGGGAACTCATCAGCTAATTTTGCCAGTGAGGGACCACCTGGATATGGCAACCCAAGTAATGTTGCGCCTTTATCAAACGCCTCCCCACATGCGTCATCTCTCGTTTCACCCAAACAATAGTAACAACCTGGTCCAGTCACTGCGATAAGTTGAGTGTGCCCACCTGAAACGAGCAAACATAAATGAGGGTAGATTATTTTTTTATGTTCTAACTGGCATGTAGTTACATGCGCTTCTAAATGATTTATACCAATAAAAGGTTTATCCGCAAAACAGGCCAATGTTCGAGCATAAGTAAATCCCACCAATAATGACCCAAGCAAGCCAGGGCCTTGGGTACAGGCAATTAACGAAATATCTTGAAGAGAAATTGACTCTTGTTTGAAGAGTTCGCCAAGTAAGGCCGGTAAATACGTTTGATGTTCGCGACTCGCCAACTCTGGCACCACTCCACCATGTACCGAATGGATATCTATTTGCGTTCGAAGTACTTCCCGTACGATCCCCATTTTCTTATCGCAATAAAGCGCCACCGCGGTCTCATCGCAAGAAGTCTCAATTCCAAGGGTTAACATGTATCGGTAAAATATCGTATAATAACTGAATAGCTATTTTATGCCAATAATAAAAATAAAAGAAACTGAATCA
This sequence comes from Candidatus Methylacidiphilales bacterium, assembly GCA_030054035.1. Lineage (NCBI taxonomy): Bacteria > Pseudomonadati > Verrucomicrobiota > Methylacidiphilae > Methylacidiphilales > Methylacidiphilales bacterium. Next base: position 138,306 of record JASGCS010000003.1, on the reverse strand, counting down.
TTTGAGTACGCTTTAAGGCGTTTTAAAAGGTTGTGTGAAAAAGTGGGAATTGTTAATGAATTAAAGAAACGCAAGTATTACGAAAAGCCCACCACAGAACGCAAAAGAAAGAAATTAGCTGCGATCAAACGAAGTCAGCGAAAGCCTCGGATTCCTGAGTATTTTCAATTTGAGTAATAGGGGTTGCTTCTAACATGGAGCTCCGACTTAAAATTCAAATTCAAACCGACTGTAATAACGCGATTAAACAAAAGCGTAAGGAGGTCGTTGATACCCTTCGTCTGTTGTTATCTGCAATTAAACAATTTGAAGTTGATACTCGGGAGCCTGCTAAAGACTCCGTGATTACCTCAATAATTACTAAACAGATCAAACAACGCAAAGAAAGTATTGAGCTATTTAACAAGGCTGGAAGAACAGATCTAGTCACAAAAGAACAAACAGAGATGGATATCTTACAAACCTATTTACCTGAACCATTGCTTGAAGCAGAGGTTGTTCAGCTCGTCATTCAAGCGATTGCGACTAGCCAGGCATCCTCAGTACGGGATATGGGTAAAGTCATGGCTATGGTTAAGCCACAAATTGAAGGTAGGTTTGACCTCGCCAAAGCCTCTCAAATAATCAAAGAGAAATTACCTTAAGAGTAATTTGCTGGTATGGCAGATAGATTATTAGACTTTTTATTGGTAGAGCGACAGGATCCTAAAAAACTCGCCCCGAATGAACGAATTATCCATTTTAATGAGATCTACAGTCAATTCAAAGAAGACTCTTCAAAAGAACAGTCTCACCGGTGTTTAGACTGCGGCAATCCTTATTGTGAATGGAAATGCCCGGTACATAATTACATTCCAAATTGGCTAAAACTTGTCCAGCAAGGTAAGATTATTGAAGCCGCAGAACTATGTCATCAAACCAACAGCCTTCCAGAGATTTGTGGCAGAATCTGCCCACAAGATAGACTTTGTGAGGGAGCATGCACTATTAACGATGACTTTGGCGCGGTAACGATTGGTTCAATTGAAAAATATATTGTTGATACTGCCTTTGCGATGGGCTGGACACCAGACCTCAGCAATGTAGTAAAAACCAATTTCCGAGTTGCGATAGTAGGAGCAGGGCCTGCAGGATTAGCCTGCGCCGATGTTTTATCTCGCAATGGAGTTGAAGCCGTGGTATTTGATCGCTATGATGATATCGGAGGGCTGATGTTGTATGGCATTCCAAACTTCAAACTCGACAAGCAAGTACTCGCGACACGAAAACAAATTTTTGAAAAACAGGGGATCACTTTTCAATGCAACACCACGATTGGAAAAGATATTTCATTTGCACAAATTTTAAAAGACTTTGATGCAGTATTTATCGGCACTGGTGCCTATCAACCAATCACAGGCAATATCACAGGTCTTGACTCAGCAAATGTTGTCCTCGCCCTCCCCTTTCTCACCGCCAGCACCAAAAAAATACAGAAAAAAACTTTGACAAAACTAGAAAAAGAAGTTCTTACCACTTCTATCAATGAAAGAGTAGTAGTGTTAGGTGGTGGAGACACCGCCATGGACTGTGTGCGAACTGCAATTAGACTTAAAGCAAAAACGGTTACTTGCGTGTATCGCCGAGACGAAAAAAACATGCCAGGCTCTGCGCGAGAAGTGGCTAATGCAAAAGAAGAAGGTATTAAAATAATCTACAACAGCCAACCCACAGCAATAATTTCTAATGAACGAAGTGAGGTTAAACAAGTCACCGTAGCTGAGACTACCTTACAGCAATCAATAGGTCTCAACAGTAGAGCTGAGTATATCGTCAATCATGAAAAGCTTTCGTCAATCCCCGCCTCCAAGGTACTGATTGCTTTTGGATATAAGCCAGAACCTCACCCTTGGTTTGAAGAAATGGGAATAGCCTTTGACAAGAACACTCATAAAGTGCTGACTAAAAACAAACTTCCCTATCAAACTTCCAACCAGAAAATATTTTCAGGTGGCGATATGGTACGAGGTGCAGACCTAGTGGTCACTGCCGTGTATGATGGAAGAGAAGCTGCGCATTCCATAGTTAAATACCTACATGCGCAATAACTGCATACTCAAGGTCCTCAATCATCAATCTTCACCAAGGATGCCAATTTGGATCATGCGTCAAGCGGGTCGGTATTTGCCTGAATACAGGGCGATTAGAGAAAAAGCTGGAAGTTTTATTGCCATGATAAAAAACCCAGAACTTGTCGCAGAGATTACCTTACAACCTATCAAGCGATTTGATTTAGATGCCGCTATTATTTTCTCAGACATCTTAACCATACCAGATGCCATGGGGCTAGGATTAAAATTTGAAGATGGAATTGGTCCATCATTCAAAAGACCAATTGTTACCACTAACGATATTGATAAGCTTTCAGTTCCTGATCCCGAGCAAGATTTCAAGTACCTAAGCGATGGGATTGAATGTACTCTAGAATTGCTCCAATCAAGAGTTCCCCTGATTGGCTTTTCAGCAACTCCGATAACGTTAGCCAGATATATGTTGCAAGAGTCCCCAGAACACTGGATCAATAATCACCCCCAGCAATTTCACCAACTCATGCGCATGTTAAGCGCATCAATTAAACAATATTTACTACTCCAAGCCAATCATGGTGTCTCAATACTACAAATCTTTGATTCATGGGGCAATCATTTATCAACACCCGAGCTTTACAACACCTATGCCATACCTTACATAACAGAGATCATACAGTACCTACACAATCACGCACCAGAAGTTCCTGTAATTTTCTACACCAGACATCTCAACATGCAAGTTCTAGAGCAGATCGCCAATATTCCTCATATCACCGCACTAGCAGTAGATAGCCCTATAGATATAATTCAACTCAGGCAAAGCAACCCAACCATAATCCTGCAAGGCAATCTCAATCCCAGCCACTTAAACAACTCGGCAGAAGAACTAACCCAAGCAACTAAACAAGTATTGCAATCAATCACCAACCCAGAATTGCATATTTTTAATTTAGGTCAAGGAATAACACCAAGCGCTAAACCTGAACTGGTCGCGCACCTCATCGATCTCGTGCATCAATTTGAAACATAAGCCGTTACTGATTATTTTTGTAACTTTACTTCTTGATACTATCAGCATTGGAATGATAGTGCCAATTCTACCCTCATTATTCACCGATCCTAAATCCTCTGAATTTCTCTTACATTCAATCAATCCATCTTGGTGGTACTTTATCGCTGGAGCAACTACGGGACTTTTTGGAATCATGCAATTTATCTTTGCCCCCATCCTCGGTGAATTCTCGGATAAGGTTGGAAGAAAGCCAGTATTACTTGGATGTATAGCCGTACTCATCATAGCCAATACCTTATTTGCAATTTCAATATTAATACATTCATTTACTTTGGCAATATTTTCCCGAGCAATTGCAGGTATATCCAGTGCTAATTTTTCTGTTGCAGGAGCGGTGATTGCAGACTCAACCACTTTTAAAAACCGAACAAGTAATTTTGGAATTATTGGAATGGCGTTTGGCGCGGGTTTTGTTTTAGGCCCTGCACTGTGTAGTTTACTAGTTTCAATTACAGGGTCTTCGTCGGTACCATTCTTTTTTGCCGGTGGTTTTGGGTTGCTTAATCTTTATTGGGTGCAAACAATGCTACCTGAAACAAACCTCCATCCAAAAGATAGAAATAATAGTTCTTTATTCCCAGGAATCACTTCAATAAAAAAGGCAGTAATCAATAAAACGCTTCGTCCTGTTTATTTATGTTCTTTCTTTTTTTTCATTCCATTTATATTTATATCAACTTTTTCCACATTTTTTCTAACAGATAAGTTCAATCTCAACCAAAAAGAATTAGGAATTTACTTTACCACTGTCGGGGTAGCCATGATACTAACGCAAGGTTTTTTGCTTAGAATTGTAACAAAAATAACTAGCGAATATACATTAATTTGTATCTCTTTGTTGGCCTTTTGTCTTTCGCTGATATTTTTTCCACATATGCCAACCCTTCATGCTCAATACTTATTTATACCTGCAATTGTTATCCCCATCGCTCTTGTCAATTCAAATCTAAATGCCCTCCTTTCAAAACTCTCCAACAAGGATGATCAAGGAGTAGCGTTAGGTATACTTGGGTCAATTTCAGCGCTAATCTCAGGTATCGCGCCACTAGTGGGCGGATTTTTTATTTCTCATTTTGGATATATTTTTTTATTTATGTTTGGTTCTATCTCTGCGGTGATCGCATTTTTATATATGCGTTCGTTACAAAAATAATTGTAACTGACACAGCTAACTGGTAACAACAGTTTGCCCATGCTTCATAACAATAAATTCATTTTGATCAATTGATTGCTTGGCGAGTTCTTGTTTAAGCAATATAGGTGGCTCATCTAAAGGCTCGTCAGTGAGTCTTTCAAAGGTACCCCAGTGGTGTGCAATGGCTAACTTCGGTTTTAAAATATTAAAAACGCGCACTGCCTCTGCTGGATTAAGATGAGATTGCTTCATTATAAACTGGGGTTGATATGCTCCAATAGGAATTGTGGCAATTGAGATATGTGGAAATAGTTTAGCGATATCTACTATATCCTGTGAAAAACCAAGATCTCCTGAAAACCAAAAAGTGAAATTATTTTTACCTTGTAACATAAAGCTACCCCAAAGCGTATCACAGGTGTCGTAAAAAGACCGTGCACTCCAATGTTGCACTGGGAGAAAATTAATGACTAAATCTTCAAACTTGGTAGACTCTCCCCAGCTAAGTGATATGATTTTTTTTGAGTTTGTTTTTTTATAAAACCATTGCTCTACTCCTACTGGCACAATAAACAATGGGTTGTGATGCTTAACAAGGTATTGCACGGTAAGGTAGTCCAAGTGATCATAATGGTTGTGAGACAGTAAGACTAGATCTATAACTGGTAACGACTTCAAATCAATGCCTGGTGGCTGATGTCTTTTAGGCCCCAGCCATGAGACAGGTGAAGCTCGTTTGGAAAAATGTGGGTCAGTTAATATATTACATTTAGCGTGCTGAAGTAGAAATGTTGCATGCCCGACCCATGTTATCCTGGACTGGTCAGATTGGCTTTGAATTAATTCTAAATCAGGTTTTTGACCGATAATTAGTTTGCGAGGGATGTGAGTTCGTTTAGTTAGTAGCTTATTCCACATCCACTTGCGAACTTCTTTTTTTGACACCCCACTTCCTGAGCTTACCAAATATCTATTTTTGTATCTATAAGGCATAGAATCCATTATATCAATTAATAAAATATTATTTGATATGCCGTACTTTTTTGAACAAAATAAGTTATACTATGCGCACTTGCAACAGTAAAAGCACAAAAATCTGAATATTTAATTCGCATCAATAATCTCTTGCTGAGCAATTAGCTCAATGTTTAATAAAAAAAATAGGCCGTTTTCTAGTAGGTCAAAAAAACCATTCCAAAGGAACTCAAGCCCTTTTAAGGGATCCTCTATTAATGTCAAAAATCTTAAGGATAAATTTAGCCATCAGGAAAGCAAGCCAAAAACTCCTGTTGTTATTGCTAACAATTTCTCTGATTTTAATTTACATAAAGACATTCTTCACAATTTATCCTTACTTGGCTTTAAAAAACCAACTGAAATACAAGATTTAGCTATTCCCCATGTGCAAAGTGGTAAGGATCTCATTGGTCTAGCCAATACTGGAACTGGCAAAACTGCAGCATTTTTACTTCCACTGATCAACAAAATCCTCCACGATCGCACACAGTTCGTTCTCATTGTCGTGCCCACCAGAGAGTTGGCGATACAGATATTAAAAGACACCATGGCTTTTTCATTGAATGTTGGATTACGATTTGCTAATATTATTGGTGGAGCTAGTATGAGAACACAAATACAAGACTTAAAAAAGAATCCATGTATCGTAATCGGAACACCTGGAAGACTTATTGATATTATTAAGCAAGGGCATCTTCAATTAAAAGGTTTTAATAATATTGTTCTTGATGAAGCAGATCGCATGTTAGATATGGGATTTATCGCAGATATCAAATATATTTGTAAGCACATGGCACAACAAAAACAAGTCTTACTTTTCTCAGCATCAATGCCTACAGAAATTAAGAATATTATTCATAGCTTCCAACATGACCCAGTTACCATAGACCTTCAAAAGAATGTTACTGGCACTATAGAACAATCAATCATAGAAGTAGGCAAACAATCAAAAATGGAACTCTTACATAATTTGTTAACCAAAGAAGAATGTAATAAAGTTATTATCTTTGTCCGCACTAAACATGGGGTGTCAAAACTAGAAAAAGATCTGATCCAGAGAGGATTTAAGGCAACTTCAATTCATGGCGACAAAACCCAGGCCGCAAGGCAAAAATCTCTACTGCTATTTAGAGAAAATAAAGTACAGATACTTATTGCCACTGATATCGCGTCTCGTGGATTAGATATTCCGCAAGTAAGTCATGTAATTAATTTTGATTTGCCAGCTAACTATGATGATTACACTCACCGCATCGGAAGAACCGGTAGAGCAGGTAATACCGGTATTGCTATTACTTTTGCACCGTAACAGCACATACTATGAATCATGCTTTTGATGTTACCGTAGCATCGGAAAAAGACCTCACTAAAATCATCCCCATGTTTTGCAATTATAGATTGTTTTATCAAAAACCAATCTCGCCCTCAGAAGCTCAAACATACTTAGCAATGAGAATGAATAAAAAGGAATCAGTGATACTTATCGCCAGCACCCCATTAACTAGCCTTGGTTTTATTCAGCTCTACCCTACTTTTTGTTCTTTGCTCACTCGTCCGATTTATGTACTTTACGATCTCTATGTTGAAAAAGACTATAGACGATCTGGGGTAGCTAAAGCTATGATGCAATTCGCTGAAGAGGTTGCACGGGCCAATGGCATGGCACAAATCACCCTGACCACCGCACATACCAATGTCAATGCTCAAGCGCTCTATCACTCACTGGGCTATGTGAAAGATTTAGAATTTGCTACTTTCACAAAGCTACTTGATTAGACTGCTTGTATAGCAAAAATAAAATTATTTAACGATTATGCTTAACTGAGAGCTGCTATGAGATACGATATCCGACTCATAGAAATATTGTTGCTTGCATTGATAGGTATTGTACAGGGTCAACTGATCTACACCATGCTTTTGATATTGACCTTCTTGTAACATAGTACCATTTTGACCTGGTGGCGTCACATTACACTGACTTACCTTTTTTTTAGCAAAAACAATCATGTTGTTTTGCGTGCCGCGGTTCATCTGTGATGTAGTGAAATGGGTAAGGTTAGATAATGACTGAGGGATATCTAAAAAGTTTTTATGAGAATACGAGAACATTTTAGTAGTATTCCCACCGACGACTTTACTTTTATCTTCAGGGGTAAATAAGGCAAAAAAAGAATCCTGAATAACTTGCACGCTACTGGTACCTGTGTACCAATCAAATATATATGGTATTGAAGAGTTTTTACCCAATAACGCATAGTATAACGCTTTAACCCCAACAGTATTATTAATAGAATTGTTATTGGAGCCATGGTCAATATCTCCAATATCTAGAAACGAAGTTACGTAAGGTTTGTCAAGCACTGGGGTAAACGTACGCTGTGCAACTTCGCTAATCCAGAGTTTAAGGAAATCCGAGTACTTGCCATCTTTATAGATTTGTTCATTTCTGCTCCATTGTTTAATTTGCTCTAGCAACTCAAGTTGCGTTAGGGAAAGCTTTGCTTTCTTCATTGCGGCAAGAAACAGAGGGACAAAATATCTAGCATTGAGATCTGCTTCACTAGTCTTAGGAATGATATCCCAAGCCTCACTAGCGCTCATACTTCCACTTCGGGGAAAACGAATGTTAATCTCATTAACTCTATCAACGATTGACCAATTCCACCAAAGCATATCTGGGTTCGGATAATTATGCATGGGACTATTATTCCAATTAGTTAAAAAACTTCCAGATGGATCGTAAAACTTAGGATTTTTTGTAAAGGGTAAAAAGCCTTTCCAATCATACTCCCCAGTTCCGAGGATAGGAAATCGTGAATCATGCTGTGAGTGTCTTAATGGGAGTCTCCCAACATGACTGTAACCAATTACTCCAGAACTACCAATTAAATACCAGTTTATTGAAAGGGTAAATTGAGAGGCTTGTTGTAACCACTCTTGATAATTTTTTGCTTTTGCGACATAGAGCCACGCGAACATAGATTTCACTTCTGTCCCTTCCCACGAGCGAGCTTTACTAATCGCATATTCGCTACCTAGTGCAATGATATTGCCATGCACAGATCGACTCACGGTAAAAATTACTGGGTCGGCATTTTTAACCAATATGGTCTCCCTTGTAACTTCCATGGGTTTATAAACTCCCTGATGCAAATATTCATTTTTATTTTTATCGTGTAATTTTTCTACAAATAAATCCACCAAGTCACCAAACCCTGCGGTTGACCCCCACCCAATCGCATTGTTATGCCCAAAGATAATACATGGATATGCAAAAGGAGTTGTACCGGAAACTTCAAAACCTGGGGCATGTAAAGAAACAGCATAGACATAGCCAGGGTCAAACAAGCCAAACTGTGGCCCATTCACTAATATCGCTTCAGCATTTTTTGATTTATTTTTGCCAAGTATCCAAATATTTGATGCTGGTGAAGGTTTCATAATTCCCAACATATCCTCACTTGCACTTACCACTGGATCTACTTTTAACCATGATTGGTCAGGTGGCAAAAGTGCTTTATTTGTTACTCTTCCTTCAAAACTACCGTATCGTCTAGGTATGGTAGTAGGTGCGAGTGGATCGACAATCCACTTAAGTTGGTTAAAAATATTTTGTGCAGTGTTATCGCCGTATTTTTTTCGTAAGCTTCCAAGTAATTTTAGGTTTTCAAGCTCGGTGGTAAAATCAGAATATCTCCCAGCCATTGTTCCAACAAAAACCATCACCACATCAAACCTATTCCACTTGGTCAAGGCCATGCCAAGTTTTTTGAATTCATGGGGAATTAATTGTGGCTCTGAAGAGATGCTGTCAATATACGCATTCATGCCATCGGCATATGAATCAAGGATGGCTTTTTCCTCAACACTGAGTGCGTCTATTTGAGCTAGTATGCTTTTTTTCCAGAATAAGTTTCGCGCATATTTATCAAAAGCCAGATATTCTACTCCTAATACTTCAGCAACTTGCCCTTGGGTGCTTCTTCGGATCATTTCCATTTGAAATAATCTATCTTGAGCTACAGCGTATCCATACCCATAATAGACTTCTCGTACTGAGTTAGCAAATATCGCTGGAACCCCATAGGCATCGCGAATTATTTTGACTTCGCCTTGTTTTAACGATAACGCAAAGGCGGGAACACAGCCTATTTGCAAGATAAATAATAATGCTAAATAGTTAAATCTCACATTAATCTCCTTTAGAGATTGTCATGTAGCTGATTGCCCTATTTTGCTTGCGCAGTTCTAAAACTATTCCACACATCGGTTAATGCGCGTTCATATTCTAATGAATATGAACGAACGGAGATAAGTTTGCTTTCCAAATCCTTGGGAGGGTAAATACTTGTGTTTTCTAGGACTGCCTTGTCTACAAACTGCGACGATTGAATATTACTGTTAGCATATTGAGTGAAATTTGTAATTTTTGCCATAATTTCAGGTTTCAAAATAAAGTTAATAAACGTATGTGCTTCAGCAATATTTTTAGCGTCACTGGGAATCATCAAGGTATCAAAGAATCTAACTGCACCTTCCTTCGGCACAAAGAATTTAATCTTGATGGGTAGTTTTGCTTCATCGGCTCTTGTTTGTGCAATATTTGCATCGCCATTGTAAGTAATACCGATACAAATCTCTTTATTGGCAAAGTCATTTATCACTTTTGTCGTATCAATGTATTTGACATATGGGCGAATAGCCAGAAGAAGTTTTTTAGCCTCCCCAAGATCTTCAATGCTTCCCGAAAGTGGATCTTTTTTCAAATAAATAAGTGCGTTGGCAACGACCTCAGCAGGATTATCAGTGATCGCAATACCACATTTTGATAATGCTTTAGCTGATGTTGGGTCAAAGAGAAGACTCCATGAACTTAAATTTGCATTTGGTAAATTTTTCTTCACGAGCTCCTCGTTGTAAGAAATCGCGGTCATTCCCCATAGATAATTAATCGCATGTTCGTTATTAGCATCAAATGAGGCTAATACTTTTAAGAAGTTCGGGTCGGCGTTCACAAGGTTTGGTAGAAGAGATTTATCAAGCTTATAGGCAAGTTTATTGCTGATAAATCTTTCCATAAAATTAGAACCTATCACAACAAGATCATATCCACTATCACCAGCAAGCATTTTTGATTCTACAACTTCTTGGCTATCAAATAGGTCATACTGCACTTTAATTCCTGATTCAGCTTCAAATTCAGTAATCACGGCAGGGTCTATATACTCTGACCAGTTATAAAAATTAAGTGATTTTGGTGCGGTAGATTCTTCTTTATTTTTGCACGAGGTAAGTGACAATGCTAGGACGACGCATACGATCAATAATCCACTTTTGTGTAAATTTTGTAGCATAATAATTCTCCTTAATTTATTAATAACAGTATTTTTTAGTAAAAATCTTATCGTTCCTTTGTACAAGATATATTATACCCTCAATAAATCCCACAATAGCCGGAATGAAAGTCCAGAAAAATATCAAATAAACGATGCCGGTACCGATTCTTCCACAATAAAATTTATGTATTCCCAATCCACCTAAAAATAAAGCCAACACACCTGCTACTACTTTACTTTTTAAATCCTCTTCTTCAACATCTTTTGCAGTGCTGTTAACATTGACATGGACATTAATCTGATGCGCGCCTGAAGTTACAGAAGTAGATATCTCTCCATTTCCGCCTCCTTCGCCACCTCCACCCACCACTGCAACACCACAATGAGAGCAGAATTTATCTAGTGCGCTTATCAATTCACCACAATTGGTGCAATATTTTTTAATTGCGAGTTCACTCATGTGTAGATTCCTTGCACAGAGTCAGGTACTAGGAACATCAGCAATGACTTAAAAAAAGTTACCAGTGAAAGTATATAAGAATAGTAGAGATAGGTGAACAATATCGTATTGACAATGGCTAAAAATAGTATTACGGAAATGTATAGTCGTTCATTAGTCGGGAACAAATTTTGAGCTTGATACAGCGCTCCAACCACACCAATGATAAATGCGAGTAGACCCGCTAACGGAATTGGCACAAAACAAAGTAACAGTGCAATATTTAAATAGGCGTCATGTTTACGAAAGAAACTTCCAACTTGTTTAGATATTCCTGAGACTGAATGTTCAAATGGACTGCGTTCCATAGTGTAGACATTGTACACTAGTGTTTTATTTTATTGTTTTATTTTAGGTTGATCGCTGCAAGTGCTTTTTGAATATCTATAGTAACCGCATTTAATTGGATTATTATTTCACCTTTTGCATTAATGATAGTTACTAAATTTGAATGTTCGAAATCTCCGAACTCATCTCGCTTGTACTTAACACCCAACACTAAAGCTAATTTGCGCACGGTTACCTCGTCCGAAGAATACATATTCCACAATGAACTATTTAGCTTGTGCTCTTTCAAGTATGCTGAATTGCTGGTCGGATTATCTCGCTCATAATCAAATGAAAACATTTTAAAGACAATACCACGCTGCTCTGCGTCATCGGGCAAAGCCTTAGCTAATTTTTTAAGCTGGGATATAATTATCGGACAAGCAGCTTGGCAATGGGTAAATACCATGGCCACAATGGAAATTCTATGTTTGGCAAAATCTTTATAGGTAAATTCCTTGCTAAATGAATCTTGCCAAGTTCCTGGCAAGCTAAATAACGAAGCTGGTTCTGATTGCGCCTGCACCGGCAACACAAACAATATCATTAATACGCTGAAAATAACTCTCTTCATAATGATTTCTGATTAATGACGCACCGAAAACCTAATTGGCTGGTGGAAAATTTTGCATCTAAACTAGATCGGAGTGAGAATCTCAAAAACGCAGGGTAGTTCGTGGCGTCCAAAGAATTTAAACTGCCTGATCCACAAAACAACTGCCCGTCTGTATCGGATATATCTCTACTATCTCCGCCATTGACAATAATCGCATTAAAATCATAGGTCCATTCAAAGATTAAATCATAAAGATCAAATATACCAAAACTATTTGGGTTGCCTTCTCCAACTTTCCGCAATGCTTTGGTTGCAGGCTTGCTCAACCAATTAATTTCTATGCTTTTAATATTTGTTTGATCTAAATTATTATTAGTATAAACATATTCATATTGATCTGTGGTGGGCAAGGTTTTACCCGCTGATTCACAATACGACTGTGCGGCAAACCACGAAACATTAGTAATAGGTGCCTGATCAATTTCATTAGTTGATAAATACTGTTGGTCACTAAATAATTTAGATACTTTGTCTTTTTTCCATTCAGGTGAAGTTTCAGTAAACTTCATAAACTGTTTTCTCGTCACAGGATATTTATCCATCCAAAACGATTTTATGGTAACAGATCTGGTAGTTGGAAAAGTTGTGCTTTGACTGATCGCAACCTTTGAGGTATTTTTTACTGAGGCAGGAGGCGAGCTAAAAAAAGGTTTATACATTCCCTCTGGTATTTGCACCATCGTCGTGCTATCTATAGTTTCGGAAAAAGATCCAGCAGACACTATAGTTAGCACGACAAAGGTAGCAATCTTCATACCATTATTTTCTTTGTGCTTCAACCTCTTCTGGAGTGACTTCTTTATTAGAATTGCCCCAAGAGTTATAAACAAAAGTGAGGATATTGCTTACTTCATCATTGTTTAGATTTAATGCTGGCATTGCTGAGTTGTATTTTTTTCCATTTACTACGATAGGACCAGTTAATCCTTTGATCACGGCTCTGATTGCATTGGCTTTATCTTTATTAAGATAATCAGACTTAGCCAGTGGAGGAAATACATTTTCAATACCCGCACCATTGGTTTGATGGCAAGCGGCACAGTTGGTTATATAGAGCTGCTTACCCTTTGCAATTCTATCAGCTTTAGTTTTCGGGGCAGTGGCAACAACAAATTTATCTTCAACAGGTACCCGAACATCTATTCCTTCAGGGAGATACACCTCGTCAGCAACTTTGCCAGAATAGATTGTTTTATTTTCTGGTCCAACAAATTTAATTTGGCCTAATGCTCCTTTATTAAACGCTCTAGTAAGTGCGTGGTCTACGAGAATACTTACTCCGGGCACATCAGATTTAAACTCAACAATCGACGAACCGCCAGGTGGGACGCTGGTAGTTTGAACATTTTCATAAAAGACATTTGTCGCTCCCTCTGGGTACACTTTATCGAATATTTCACCAATTGGATGGAACGATGAAGTTAAATTTGGTCCGCCAACTCCAAAAAAGATTCGAACGGTTTCACCGACATTGACTTTGAGCGCATTAGGTCCCACTAATGAAGTAGTAGATCCGTTAAACACAACATAGTCTGGAGTTTCGTTTATCGCTTTTTCCATACTGAAAGGTTGGTAACCTTGCTGTCCATTTTTACCCACGGTATAAAAATCACCCTGCACTACATAAAATTCTTTATCTACTGGTGGAAGACCTTCTTCTGTTTCTACATAAATTAATCCATACATGCCATTTGCAACATGCATTCCTACTGGAGCGGTTGCACAATGATAAATATATAAACCAGGGTTAATGACTTTAAAATTAAATACAGAAGTGTGGCCGGGAGCAGTAAACGAAGAAGCGGCTCCACCTCCAGTACCTGTAACAGCATGTAAATCTATATTATGAGGTACCTTACTCGTGGGGTGATTAGAAAGATGAAATTCAACCTCATCTCCTACTCTTACACGAATAAATTTCCCAGGAACATAATCACCGTAAGTCCAAAAGGTATACTTAACCCCTGGAGCAATTTCCTTTTCAATTTCTTTAACTTCTAACTTAACTATTATTTTTGCACTCGGGATAGTGTCGTTAGTAATTTTTGTACTTACATTAATAAAACATAGGAGATAGGAATGAATAAAATATTTACTGTAGTAATAAGCACTTGTTTGAAACAACACCATAACAGTGCTTATTACTACAGTAAATATTTTATTCATTCCTATCTCCTATGTTTTATTAATGTAAGTACAAAAATTACTAACGACACTATCCCGAGTGCAAAAATAATATCCCCTGGCACTCTGGCCCAAACAAAAAACTGCATAATTGGATTATGCATAAACTCAGCAGACCTAGCATAATAATATGAATTTTGAAAACTATGATACGCTTGATAGAATCCTTGTGGTAGCAAGGAGAAAAAAGTCATAAGAATCATACCAATTTGCAAACTCCAGAATGAAAAAGATATTAATTTTTCACTCCACTTACTAATATCTGTTAATCCTCTAAGACAAAACAACATAAGACCAATACCTAGCATACCATACACTCCAAATAGAGCGGCATGTCCATGGTTAGCAGTAGTGTTCAACCCCTGCATATAATACAACGAAATTGGTGGATTTATCAAAAATCCGAATGCACCAGCGCCAATCATATTCCAAAATAATACCCCTGCAAAAAATCTAAACGGCCATTTGTAGTTATCATGCCAACTAACTTTTTTCTCCATATAGACATGCTGATATGCTTCAAACCCCATGACAGTAAGTGGTACTACTTCTAATGCTGAGAAGACTGCACCGAGTGCCAAAACAGAAATAGGAGTTCCAGACCAATATAAATGATGAAAGGTGCCTAGCACTCCTCCACTTAAGAATATAATTGCAGAAATCATTACAGAAGTTGTGGCCACTCTAATGCGCAAGATGCCCATTTTTACAAAGACTACTGCAACTATTGCAGTGGCGAATACTTCAAAAACGCCCTCAACCCAAAGATGCACCACCCACCATCTCCAGTACTCAACTATACCAATATTGGTATGTTCGTTATACATTAGTCCTGCTCCATATAACAATCCGATTGAGACAGTTGATAATATAACTAATATCAGCAATGAGTTATTTTCTTTTTGTTTTAACGCAGGTGCCAACGCTCGCAATACTAAAAATACCCAGAGTAGTAACCCGATAAATAAATAGATTTGCCAAAATCTTCCCATATCAACATACTCATAACCCTGAGTACCAAAATAAAATATTTTTTGTGAATCTCCACCTAACAATCTAAAAACCGATAACCACTGACCAGCAAAAGCCCCAACCACTATTATCAAAAGAGAGATGAAGAGGAAGTTAACGCCGAGCACCTGATACTTTGGCTCATAGCCTGACAATAATGGAGCAAAAAATAATCCAGATGCTAGCCAAGCGGTAGCAATCCACAGCACCGCTAATTGGGTATGCCAAGAACGAGAAAGTGAGTACGGCAAATAATCTGATAAAGGGATGCCATATAATCCATGCCCCTCCACTTGGTAATGTGCGGTAATGATACCCAAAATAACCTGGACAATCATTAACAAAGCCACCACCACAAAGTACTTCAGCGTCGCTCGCATTGATGGCGTTAATAATACCGACTCCATAATATCAGACTTAGCAAATCCCGCTTCAGGCTCAATATCACCTCTCCACATATCAAATTGTTTAGCGTAATACCAAACCAAAAATCCTATTCCTGCTATCAATAAAAATATAGAAAAAATAGACCACATCAACACACTTGCACTTGGGGTATTCCCAACCAGAGGCTCATGAGGAAAATTATTAGTGTAACTAACCGTATCATCTGGTCTAAGTGTTGTAGAACTCCATGCCGTCCAAAAGAAAAACGCCGCTAAATTTTTAGACTCAGCCTCAGAGAGCACAGTTTGTTTAGGAAAGGCATACTGTTCTCTAAGCGCCAATGCGCTTTCACCAATTCCTTGAAATAAATTTAAGTAATGTTGAGTCACCAATGCTATCGCCTTTGCTCTTTCGGCAGAGATGGTAATAGTTTGAGTATTAGAATTATAGGTATTTAATTTAAGCTCTTGTTTAATCTTTTCAGCGATAATAACAGCTTGCTGTTCTTGAGTCAGCGATCCACCACCTACACCAACTTGCGTGTAGTATTTATCAAGCTCAACTGCTTCACGATGCAACCAATCAGCGCTCCAGTCTGGCGCTAAATAGCTACCATGCCCCCAGATTGAACCTTGGTGCATGCCACCAATTGATTGCCAAATCGTTTGTCCAGTTAAAATATCAGCTTCAGTAAATACGACTTCATTAGTACTAGTAACAACTTCTTTAGGAATTGGTGGGACTGTTTGATATATTTGACCTCCATAATATAACAGCACCCCAAACATCACTGTTACGCTCGCTGCCAAAATGATCCACAGTCTTTTTACACTAAATGTTGAATGGTAATTTTCCATAATTTCTCCGAAAGGTGGTACATCTTATCACTGCGAGTATAACTACTCGCTCATACTTAAGTCTACACTTTAAAATCTTATATGGTGTATCGTATTGTATGCTACAAGACAAATTTTTAATACTTTCATCTGCAATTACTCAATACAGAACTCGTTTCACTGATATTATTCCTATCGCATTATTGTGCTCTGCTGGAAAGTTATTTTTGGACTCAGTCTTTGCTGACCAAGAGATAGTTAGTTTTATAACAGGGTTTCATGTTGAGCTGTTCTGTCTGGTCGCAATAGAACTAATAGTAATTGACACTGAAAAGAAAACCAGCAGCGCTCAAGCCATAGTAAAAACTTTACCCATCATTGTCTCGTATTATTTACTATTTGTATTTGGCGCACTAGCAGTACTAGGTGGAATGCTGATATTAATTCTGCCTGGAATATATCTAGCATTAGTTCTTTCGGTAAGTAAATACTCATTACTATGCAAGAACTACCACGGTATGCAGGCACTATTACACAGTTGGTCGTTAATAGCCCAGTACCCACTTGAAGTATTACTTCGCATCATCCTGCTAATACTTTTTGCATTCTCATCCTACGCATTTATTACCCTATTCAGCGATTGGATAATTATTGATTTGCTATCCCAATCAACCCTATACGCTAAAGCCACTGCACAATTCTTCAACATGTTGCTGATTGCACCTATTACTTCCTACTACCTCTTCATGACTTTTTCAGAATTGCTCTTAACTGGCACACCAGAGAAAATAGAAATTGACATCAAACGAAGAAATCTCATACTAGGCGCTTGTGTTTTGAGCATACTAGCGATCATGTATTACATAAGCTTGAATTAAATAGCGTAGCAACCCTCATTAGAAATCACTTGTAGATTGCACTACTTGCAGGCAATTTACATATTTGTATGTATTCTATCATATACTATAATATACTTTATACAATATATAGCAATTTATAATATATCTTATATTTATAAAACAACTAATGGAGAATGACATGAAAAATGATAATTACATGCCAATTAAGATTAAAGCACTTTTCAAAAGACTTGGGCAGGATATTGCTAACGCCAGAAAAAGACGCAGAATACCAGTTTATTTAATGGCCGAAAGAACCAATCTATCTAAAATCACTATTGCAAAAATAGAGAAAGGAAGCTCAACCGTCTCTATGGGCGGATATGCATTGGTATTATTTGTTCTTGGACTAGATGATAAATTGTTCCAAGTCGCAAGCTATTCTAACGACACCCTTGGAGCAATGCTAGAAGAGGAGCAGCTACCTAAGCGTATCAGGCTGAAGTAATTAGAAATTAATTATGGTAAATCAAGAAATTATCACAACGATTAATCTAGATGATCATAATCATCATGTAGGTAGTTTATGGCACTCAAATAAAAATGACGCCACTACTTTTCAGTATGACGCAAGTTGGTTGAACAATCCGTTGAGATTCGCACTAGAACCTAGCTTACGGTTAGATCAAGGAAAGCAACATACCAAAGGTTTGTTTGGTGCGTTCAATGATTCATCACCTGACCGTTGGGGTAGAGAATTGATGCAATATATAGCAAATGAAAAATCAAAAGAAGCTGGTAAAAAACCTTATGCATTTAGAGAGATTGATTATCTGCTCGGAGTAAATGACTACAGTCGATTAGGTGCGCTACGATTTTCATACCCACAATCCCCTGAAATATTTTTAGCAGAAGACACTGACAAATCAATACCTCCAATAATCAAATTAGGAGAGCTGATGGATAGTAGCACCTCGTATCAAAATAAAAAAGCCACCAATGAGCAGTTGCGGTTATTATTCGCCCCTGGAACATCGCTTGGAGGGGCTAGACCAAAAGCTACAATATTTAAATCAGATCAACAATTAGCAATAGCAAAATTTCACAAAACAGATGATAGTTACTCTGTAATTGCATGGGAAGCGGTTGCAACACAACTAGCAAAACAAGCAGGTATTACCGTACCTGAATTTGAATTAAAGTATATAGATGACAAACCAATATTACTGCTTACAAGATTTGATCGAGTTAAATCTAAACGGATACCCTTTCTCTCAGCACAGAGCATGCTACAAGCTCTACCACAAGAAACACATTACTATACTGAAATTATGGAAGCTATCGTACAATACGGTGAATCACCAACAGAAGACATCCAACAACTCTGGCGCAGAATGGTATTCAATATTCTCATAGCAAATACCGACGATCACCTTCGCAATCATGGATTTTTATTTGGCAAGCATAGCTGGAGACTAGCACCTGCCTATGATCTAAACCCCACCCCACTCAGTGTAAAAGACAGGACGCTAACCACAAAACCAAGTCCAGAGTACCCAGCCAGTGACTTATCATCTGCACTAAAAACTGCGAAAGACTTTAGACTAGACATAATAAAAGCAAACAAAATAATTGATGAAATTAAACACTCAATCTCCCAGTGGAAGACTATCGCAACGCAACAATTCAACATTGACCGTAAAGAATGTGATGAGATGCAATCAGCATTTTTAATACATTAATTTCAGATAGTTTCAATAAATAAACTATATTTTTATTCAATTATAATGTCACCATGGACTCGCCTCCAGATAAAGCATTAGAAACCAAGATAAAACTTAGTGATATTATCAATGACACAACACTAAATATAAATAAATACCCTTATTTATTACCTGCAATTAAAGATGGAACTATAAAACCTTTTAGTGAATATGTAAAACAAATGAAACATTATTTTGGATATTCTGAAAAAAACTTCATTTATATTAGTCCATATATATGTTAGAATCTAAATATGATAAAAAACATTTCCCTAGCCTTACTCTTAAGTATAATTACCCTTAGCAATAGCATAGCCTCGCCAACAGAGGAGTTGGTAAAGCTTCTTATCAAAGAGGCAAGTGTAAAAAATCTAATAGTAACATCAGAGGAAACAACAACAATTAATAATGTTAAGGAGATTAAAAAGCAAACCATATATTTTCAAGATATTAACAATTATTCTGGTATAGCTGATAACGATGCTGTGTATTTATACAAAGGGGATGTCTATGTTCACAATATAGATAAAAATGTCTTAATAATTTTCACTAAAAAGCAATTTGATGAATTAATATTTTCACAATTTGGACCTATTGATTTAAAAGAGAATCCTAATGCTCAATTTATCAATGAAAACTTTAGTGATGTTTCAAAAAGTGAAAAGGATGGCACAATACAATTTACCCTCATTCCTAAAAGTAAAGATGTCCCAATGAAAACTCTTACGGTAATCTATAATACTTCTAAACCAGAATTTGGATTAGATATGATTTATGAAGGTAAGGATGGCACAATCTTAGAATCGAAAACAACTAGTATAAAAGAAAATCAATCGGTAGCCAATAAAATTAAACCCCCAGTTAATTTACCTAATATACAAATCGTTGATCAGCGCAAGCTTTTTGAGTTGGAGCTATAACCTGCGGCATAGAGAAGTGGTGATGAATTTGAAAATAATTCATTCTTTTCTATTATAAAATCTATCCTAGTTGGATATTTCTAATTCTAATGACCTTACCCCACTCAGTGTAAAAGACAGGACGCTAACCACAAAACCAAGTCCAGAGTACCCAGCCAGTGACTTATCATCTGCACTAAAAACTGCGAAAGACTTTAGACTAGACATAATAAAAGCAAACAAAATAATTGATGAAATTAAACACTCAATCTCCCAGTGGAAGACTATCGCAACGCAACAATTCAACATTGACCGTAAAGAATGTGATGAGATGCAATCAGCATTTTTAATACATTAATTTCAGATAGTTTCAATAAATAAACTATATTTTTATTCAATTATAATGTCACCATGGACTCGCATCCAGATAAAGCATTAGAAACCAAGATAAAACTTAGTGATATTATCAATGATACAACACTAAATATAAACAAGTACCCTTATTTATTACCTGCAATTAAAGATGGAGTTATAACTCCATTTAGTGTATATTTAGCTCAAAAGAAAATTTTTTTTCGATACTCTGAAATTGAAGATATTTATCATAATTTAGAAAACTGGATTAAAGAAGGATATGGTATATTCATCCCTAAAGAATATGAAAAATATTTTAATTTTTTAAAGAACAATGGTATCTTAAATTTTTCAGGCTGTATATTAGAAGCTAATTGTGTAA
This sequence comes from Candidatus Methylacidiphilales bacterium, assembly GCA_030054035.1. NCBI lineage: Bacteria > Pseudomonadati > Verrucomicrobiota > Methylacidiphilae > Methylacidiphilales > Methylacidiphilales bacterium. Next base: position 117,580 of record JASGCS010000003.1, on the reverse strand, counting down.
AAACGATATTTGAGACAAGCGCTGATTTTACTGGGGCGACATTTAAGGGCAAGGCACCTTTTTCATACGCAAAATTCGAAAAAGGTGCTAATTTTACTGGGGCGACATTTGAAGGTGAGGCTTTATTTTCAAAGGCGACATTTAAGGAATGGGCTGATTTTTCAAAGGCGACATTTGAGGGAAGGGCTTTTTTTAAAAGGGTTACATTTAATGGCGAAACTGATTTTTCAAATTCTACCTTTATGGATGTTGTGAAATTTGATAATTCTGATTTTAAGAAGAGGGTAATGTTTAATAGTGTTAATAAGACGCCTGTTGCTAAATCGCCTATAAATAATAACAATGGGGATTTAATTTTTGGAAATTCCTATTTTTCTTTTAATAATTGTAGTTTTGATTATTCTTGCATATTTGATGGAACTGTGTTTCATAGGGTTCCTGATTTTAGATTTATTAGTTATAAAAATAGCAATTTTAGATTTGATAAGACAAAAATTATTTCCACAGCTGAATTACTTAAAATAGAAAATAAAAAGACAGAAGAATCATCAAAAGTAGAAAATACCTATCTCGAAATTAGCTATAAGTACAAAGCCTTGAAAGAGCTGGCAATAGCAGGAAATGATTATAGGAGTGAGATTTACTTATTTGGTGAAGAACTTGAAGCAACTAGATTATCACTCAAGAAAAATGAGAAGCCTGATTTAGAGGTATCAAATCCACACATAAAGAAATTTGGTTTAAGTATGTTTAAATGGTTGGCTGATTATGGGAGATCCATAGTGCGTCCAATTATTTGTTTTATTGGGCTTGGAATTATTACAATAAGGTTTGGATATACACTTATCTACAATGATTTATTATTGCCTGTAGTTACTGACTATGCTGATTACAAAGATATCATTGATTATAATACAGCGACTACGTTTAGTATTAAAGTTATTAACCCATTATTATTTAACACTGGTTATGGAATAAATCTAGACGCGATTGATGGACCGCTATGGCTGTTAGGTATTCCTTTTATTATAATCATTTTAAAATTACTTTCTTTGTTATTAATCTTTCTAATAGGCCTTGGTATTCGTAATGAGTTTAGGATTAAAGGTTAGGCTCTGATAAAGTGATGTTATTGCATACATGAATGAATTTAAGTTAGCCATAAATCAAGAACCCATCCTCGTTCTTAACAAGCACTTTACTGCATCATCTAATGTAGGTGCTTATCTTAATGATCAGATTCGGCACTGTGATGAGTTTATGATTGCAGTTGCTTTTTTAACGCAAGGGGGATTAGGGAGATTAATAGATGCCCTTGAGGAATTTGATAATAGGAATTGTGGTACTGCGTATTTGCTTGTGTCAGCATATCAATACTTTACCCAATCCCATGCGCTTAAGGGATTAAAGAGATTTAAAAATATTAAATCAAGGCTGATACCTGACAGGAGTAAATACCATGGGAAAGGGTATCTATTTAAAAAGGATTCACAGTATTCATTATTAATTGGAAGTGCGAATATTACTATAGATGGGTTAGCTAGAAATGATGAGCTCAATATTAGGCTTGACAAATTTAATCAAGATCCAATCATTAATGCTTTTAAGGATTATTTCAAAGTAATGTATAAAGACGCAGATGATCTTAGTGATGCTGTCATTGCCGAATATTGCGAAAATGAAAAACGCAATAAAGAACGCAATAATAAGGAAAGCGTTTATGAGATTACTCCAGTTAAGTACCATCCATTTCCAATCCAAGTTAGAGCTTTAGAGGAGATTGCAAAGGTAAGAAGTAATAATGAGAGAAGAGCTTTGCTCATATCAGCTACTGGAACAGGTAAAACTGTAATTGCTGCATTAGATGTTTTACAATCAGCTCCAAAGAAATTATTGTTTGTGGTGCATCGTAGAACAATTGCAGAGCGAGCTATGGAGATATTTAAACAAGTGCTTGGTCATACTACGAAACGGTTTGGAATTTACTCTGGCGATAAACAGGAGTTTGATGCTGATTATATATTTAGCACTGTGCAAACCCTATCAATCTCAAGCCATTTAGAACGATTTGATTCAAAACATTTTGAATATATTATTATTGATGAATCTCACCATGCTAAAGCAAATACCTATGAAAAACTATTGTCTTATTTTAAGCCTAAGTTTTTACTTGGCATGACTGCCACTCCAGATAGAACCGATGGAAAAGATTTATATGAATTATTTAATAATACGATTGCATTTGAGATGCGACTTGATCAAGCACTTGAATCAGAATTGCTCACACCATTTAATTATTTTGGTATTAGTGATTTACAAATTGACGGCGTATCTGTTGGAGAAAATACGAAACTAAGTCAATTAATTTGTAAAGAGCGTGTCAAAGTAATTCTGGATAATATTCGTAAATATGGTAGTGATTCTGGAATTATCAGAGGGCTAGTATTTTGTAGTAGGGTAGAAGAAGCGAATGCCCTCGCCGAAATATGCAATCAAAAAGGTATGAGATCTATTGCAATAATGGGGACTAGCAGTGAAAGTGAGAGAGAAGAAGCTATTAAAAGAATTGAATCGGATGATGATGCACATAGAATTGAATTAATTTTTACTGTAGATATTTTTAACGAAGGGATTGATATTCCAAAAGTAAATCTAATTATTTTGCTTCGTGAAACACAATCACCGATCATCTTTATTCAGCAATTAGGTAGGGGGCTACGAAAAACAGCCAATAAAGAATATTTAACGGTGCTTGACTTTATAGGAAATTACAAAAATAATTATATGATTCCCCTGGCATTATTTGGAAATTCAAATGATAAAGAGCGATTGAGGCGGATTGTCTTAAAACCTCACACCCTGCTACCCGGTTCTTGCTTTGTACAGTTTGATAAAATTGCAAAAGGAAAGATTCTGGATTCTATTAATTCAGCCAATCTTCAAACTAAGACAATCCTAAAAAATAATTACTTAGATCTAAAATACAAACTACATAGGTCGCCAATGATGGAAGATTTTCACCATAACGGTGAGCGCGATCCCTATCAATTTATTTCCTACTGCAAAAGCTCGTATCTGACATTTGTTAAAGAGGCAGACAAAGAGTATCAAGTATCATTGCCCAAGAAATTAAACAGTCTGTTAGGGCATCTTTCAATTGAAATCAACGATGGAAAGAAAGTAGAAGAAAGTGAAATCCTATTGCTTCTTATTACCAAAGGTGGAACTACCCTAGCTGAATTGAATAATATTCTAAAAGATAAATACCAATTTTCTATTTCTGAGGCAGAGTTTAGAGGATGTGTGCATAATCTTAATTTACAATATGCGACAAATAAATCAAAAGGTAAAAATATACCGATTGGAGAAATCCATAATTATGAAATCATCAGTACTCACCCTCACAAACCCCAAATTGAATGTGGAAGTACGCTTAAGGCCGCGCTAACCAATGAAACTTTCAAGAATTATCTCCTAGACTCAACTCGTTCTTCAATAATTAGTTTTCAGAATAAAGTAATCCACCATGAGTACTGTAATGGATTTATTCGTTATGGCAACTATACCAGAAAAGATGTCTTACGAATTTTATATTGGGAAAAAGAACAGGTAGGGTTAAATATTGGTGGATACAGCATTCACCCAGATAAAAAGAAATGCCCACTCTTTATTAATTACCATAAAAGCGATACCATTTCTGCGACAACAAAATATAAAGATAAGTTCAATTCAGCTTCAGAATTACAGTGGTATTCAAAAAATAACAGGACCAAAGAAAGCCCAGATGTTACACTACTATTAAACCAGCATGAGTCAGGTATTCGTGTGCCACTGTTTGTCAAAAAAACTCAGGAAGAAAAGTTCTTTTATTACCTTGGAGATTTAAAAACTATTCCTAATACTTACCAAGAAGAGATTATTGAACGCAACCCAGTGGTTAAAATATCTTTTCAATTAGACAAGAAGATTGATAGTGAGCTGTATGATTATCTTGTTAATAATTAAATATTTGCGAGCAGTTTCGCTAATCGGATTCAGTACAACTTCTCAAAGATTATTTAATTGAAGCTGAGGATTAGATATTGTTTTAGATATAGGAGGGTAAAAAACACCGATTATGATAAAAGGATCAGGACTCCTCTTGTGATTTGCAAGAGTTGTACCTAGAAATAAATATATATCTTTTTTCTTTATAAACTCATCGTAATATTTCTTCCTAACACCATCGCAAGCTTTTTGCTCATTGTTACCATGTCTCTTTAGACAATTCCAGTACAGTGACCCCAGCTCCCAATCTTCAATCATTAATGTTCTGGTTTTACCATCCTTACTTGTAAATTTATAAGAAAACTTATACGGTAATTTCTTGACAATTTTAAAAGGAATATTTTCTTTTGCTAATAAATCGAGTTTTGATTCCAACATTCTTAATTTATCTGGATTCCATTCTCGCTCTGTTTTCTCTATAACAAAATCTATTATTTCTGTTGGTTTAATAACTGCTAGCGAGGTGCATGTTTTCCCCTTCGCTTGACTGATCAATTCTTCCATATTGTCATGATAACTTTTTTTTAAGACTATGTTTTTTCTTAGCTGCCAACCATTGCTTGTATCAATCTTACCTATTTTATTAATAAGCACATTATTATCACTATCTAATGTTACTGGGCTGTAACTTTCAGGCCTGAAATCTTTTTTATTTTTTATTAAGTCAACCTCAATCCATTCATATTTATGATACTGTTCATATTGATTTAGTTTTCTAAATGGTACTGGGTATATCCTAATCCAAGAACCATCTTCTCGAAAACCTGCTGTGCAGACTAGTTCCGTATAAGCGTCAGACAACACTGGGTATGTTTTTACTGTAATTAAAACTTTAGTTATAGCCATGAAATAGCTAGATATGTTGTAATCTCAGACCGCCATTGATTTGTACTATCGCCTCTGATAAATGCTTTCTATGACACTGATTAATATTCGCCTCAAAGCAAGTTAGTGCGATTCTAGAGTGGTTAGATAATAATTTAATAATTTCTCTTTGTTGCTCTATGGTATGAGCCAGGGTATTACTTTTATAGAAATTAAATAGATCATCATAGTCATCCTGCGTGTGCAATGATTGCCGCCCCGATGATGCAATACCTACTTCTGGAATATGGATATAAATAATCTTTAATTTTTCGCACTGCAATGCTAGCTGTTTTCTTGAAAAGCCAAACTTCATACTAATGGCATTTCTTCTAACATCAACTAAGACTTTTATATCATTTTTAATTAGGCGATTAAAATAATTCTCTATAGAGATACCTTCATACCCGATAGTGTAAAGCGTAGTTTGGTCATTACAAGGTTTATTTCGTAAAACTTGTTCGTATTTTGAAGGAGATAACAAATCAAGTGCGCAGACACTATTAATAGCATAGTAAGGATATTTCGTATAAGTTAATCTCATCAAATCCTTAGAGTCAGCACTATTTTTTAATTCTGCGGCTATATTTTTTAATATAGTTAGGTCATCAGTTATTAGTTCAAGAGTGTAATCTTTATTGTCAATTTTTTGATAATATTTATCGTCGACTTCAGTTATTAAACCATGACCAATCATAGCTTTATTGTCTGCCACCAGTGAAAATGAATAAGCGCCAAACTTAAAAGGTACAAACTCATACGCTGGTTTTAGTTGTCGTTTAGTAAAAAGTAAGAGTAGTTTTTGTAGAGATATCTTCTCTAAGCGACCACCAAACACTTGCATTAAAGCTAATATAATTTTTCTTCTATAATACATTACAGTGTGGGTTATACAGGTATATTATATCCAATAAAATAGCTATTTAAACCCACAGTCCAAATGCTAATCCAGACCTACGATGTTAAATAATCTATATTTTATTTACATATTCTGCGAAGTAACGCACATATGCAGGATGAAATGTAATATCAGACAACAATTTATTATTGCGAATTAGTTTCTGATCTATTTGTATATTTTCATATTTATATAAGTTAATTATATTATTTGAACTAAGTCCTTGAGATGGAAATGAAGTATTGATTGCCGAACAGCATATTACAGCTATAGGATTAGGGTTATCTAAGTGTGTATCTTTTTTATTAAATATCCCCAACTCCACTTTACTACCTTTTCTCTTATTAATAATAACTTTTTTATCAATATAATATTCTTTAGTACTCATGTTATAGCCAAGAATAGCTCCATACAATATTGAAATTAGATATGGGATGTGATCTGTATCAAGGTAACCACTTTCAATATCAAAAACATTCATAAATAATACAAACTGATTTTCAGGTTTAAACCATGGTTTGTTTTTCCAGTTCTGATATTGTTTTAACTTGGCATCAATTGCATTAGTAATTCTTAATTTTGCAGCTCTTTCATCTACAAATAATGTGCCCCAACAACCATCATCGTCAGGCTCTTTATCATCAAATGTTGTAAGGTAATCTGGGCTATTACTTTCCCCTTGAGTAGGAAGTACGCATTCAATGTAGGTATTGTCAAAATGAAAATCAGGACCTTCATTAAGCGGAATTCCGTCTGGCCTTTTATTAATACATTTTTTTTCAATTAAATATTCACAAACTAGGAGCTCATACATTCTTTGTCTGAATGAGTATTTATTGATTCTAGGATCAGATATTAAATCAATAAAATCAGAATCTAAATAATCTAAACAATTGTTTATCCTACACTTGATATCATTAAAATCTTCTAATGCCATAGCTTAACTCCTTTGTATTAATAGTTATATTAACTATTAATATACCACACTATGTTATTAACATTTTATTTGTTAATAACTATAAGTATTATAATATACTATGATATAATATAAACAACATGGATAAAGCAGCTGAAATTGAACATAGACTTGATGGTCAGAATGGGCTTACAGTTAGCCAGATATCTAAACTTTCGAAAAATAATTCAAGACCTTTAACACTTTATTATTTGAAGAAATTAGTAAATGAAGGTAGGGTAGTAAAAGAGGGGTTTAAGTATTTTTTGAACAAGAAAGGCTCACTTTCAGCTGAAATACCCTTCTACGGAAAGATTAGAGCAGGACACTCTGATTGTTTTGCTGCAAGTGAGCAACCAGAGAAGTCTATTCTTGTTCCTTTTACAATGATTAATGACAATCCTGATATGCTTTTCTCGTTTGAAGTTGTTGGAGATTCTATGAAACCCACATTAGATGATGGTGCTTTAGTACTTTGTAAAAGAGTTAAAAAAGGTGATGCAATTAAGGATAAATCTATTGTAGTTGCACGGGTCTCCGATGGGTTGAAATTAAAGCGGTATGTTAGTTTGAATAACTCTATACTATTATTATCAGATAACTTAGATTATAAGCCTATACAGTTTGATGAGGTAAAAGACGAAATCATAGCGATTTACAGAAGGAGAATTAAATGAAAAATAATAGAATTGCTAGTTCCCTAGATGTTTGCCATAAAGGTCAGGTATTTACCCCTGCTCATATTGTGGATAAGATGCTGAGACTTCGCAAGCGAAAGGGAACTGTGCTTGAGCCGTCATGTGGTGATGGCGCATTTTTTAATAGCATCTCTGGTTGTAGGGGAGTCGAGATTGACGCTAAGTTAATATCACATCCAAATATCTGGCATGGAGATTTCTTTGAGTATTCTACTGCTAATAAATTTGATACGATTATAGGTAATCCTCCGTATGTGCGCTATCAGGATATTCCAGCTATGACTAAAAGAAAATTATCGTTAGATCTGTTTGATGGTCGAAGTAATTTATATTTATTTTTTATTGAAAAATGCATGCGCCATCTTGCTGATCATGGTGAGCTTATATTTATAACCCCTAGGGAGTTTATCAAGGCTACTTCTGCTAAAAAACTCAATGAGCTACTTTATGAACAAGGTTCAATTACCTATTTTGAAGAATTGGGTGATAGTAGGGTATTTCAAGGATTTTCTCCAAACTGCGCAATATGGAGATGGGAAAAGAATTGTAGTGCTAGGACTGTGAGTAGCGGACAAGGCCACTTTAATTATGCTGATGGGCAGATCTGGTTTGGAGATATTTCTTCTGGGTTACTGCAAGATTCTTTTACTGTTAAGGTAGGTGCGGTTAGCGGTGCCAATCATATCTACTATACCGATAAACATGGTGAGACGCCAATGGTTTGCTCTCATACCAGAGAGACAAATAAATCCACGCAGGTAATCTATAACAGTAAAAATAGATACTTGCATAGACATAAGCAAACTTTAATGCAGCGATTAATTAAAAATTTTAATGAGAATAACTGGTGGCAATGGGGTAGAAATTGCCCAGACAGTAAGGAACAGCGAATTTATGTTAACTGCAAGACGAGAAAAGAAAATCCATTTTTCATGCACAAGGTAACTGACTACGATGGTTCTGTGATGGCTTTATTTCCTAAGCTAAAAAATATTGATTTGGAGCTCGCAGTCCATAAGTTAAATAAAGTGCAGTGGGATAAATTGGGATTCACCTGTGATGGAAGATTGCAATTCACTCAAAGAAGTTTAGCGCGAGCTCCCATAGACTTAGAATCGATTGCAGCATGATACCAAGTGAGCTTAAAGAAGTAATTTTATGCTTAAAAAAGAACAAAATGATACTTCAAAATAATATGGGTGATGGTAGGCAAGATTCATCCACTAATGAAAATAAAGTAATCCAGACAATTCAAAATGCTAATCTTGGCTTTAAGGTCACTGCAGAGAATTTAAATAAGAACAATAATAGAAACTGGTTTGATGCGACTATTGCGGGTTATTATGTAAATATAAAAATAAGCGCATTAAAATCCGCAGATAATACTTCTGCCAAACCAGCTATATTCTATTTTCTAACAGGACAAACAGAAACACCTACTCACACCAAACAATATTGGGAGCAAATGAAACAAAATGAGTCACCTGACGAGAATAGAAACTATTTCTATTTAATAGTTAACAAAGATAATCCTAGCGATGTATTTTGCACATCCTTAAAAGGTTTAAAAACTGTAAATGCAAACGGATCTGAGGGTAATTACCCATTCCAATGTGTTTGGGATGAGAATCGTGAGCTAGCTGATCGAACTTGGGCAGAAGCTAAAATATTTCTGCTAACTCAGTTTGCAAAATCTGTTACAAAAACTATCAGTAAATTAAGTGAAGGTTTGCCATGTTACTATCCAGAGATTTACGATAAAGTTATCTCTCATTAATAACACATGCTAAACTTACTGCTATGACTCGCGCTATTGTTCTTGCCATGCTTCTTGCTGTTGTTGCTGGCACTTTGACTCCGGTTAATAGTTTTGTGTATAGTTGTTATGCATTTATTGGTGCGTTATTTCTTAATGGCTTGAAGATGGTGGTTGTTCCGTTGATCGTGTCGTCTATTATTACAGCAGTGATTGGTGTTAATGGTCGGGAGTTGGGTACGATTGGGGTTAAGGCTTTGGTGTTTTATTTTATAACTACTGCTTTGGCGGTGGGGACAGGTATGGTGTTGGTTAATCTGATCGGTCCAGGTATCAATGCGCCTACGGAACTTCGTGAGTTGCTGAGCGCATCAAGTGCTCCGAGTGGTGTGGGCGCTGCTTCTCGTGATCTCTCATCATTTTTCTTAGACATGGTTCCTGATAATGTTGTGCTCGCTGCTGTACAGGGAGAGTTTATTGGGCTGATTTTTTTTAGCTTTCTGTTTGGAATATTTGCATCGCAGTTGCAGGGCAAATCATACACTAGCCTTTATGATTTCTGGCACGCAAGTCAATTAGTTATTATGCGAATCACCCAGTGGGTGCTTACCTTTACACCGATTGGGGTATTTGCTTTGATCGCTAAGGTAATTGCTGGTAGTGGTTTATCAGCCTTTGTGCCAATGGTTGCGTTTTTTGTCACTGTGGTAATTGGATTATGTGTGCATTTTTTTATTACCCAGTCTCTTTTATTGTTCTTTTTGTCTAGGATTAATCCTGTGAAGCATCTGCAGGCCATGAGCCCCGCCCTCTTTACTGCGTTTTCTACAGCATCATCATTGGGGACTTTGCCAGTTACTTTGACTTGTGTTGAAAATCGTGTAGGAGTGTCTGCAAAAATAGCTCGCTTTGTTTTACCATTAGGTGGCACAGTTAATATGGACGGTACAGCACTGTACGAATGTGTGGCGGTGATTTTTATTGCTCAATTACTTGGAATCCAACTTACCATTGCAACCCAGATAACCATTGCAATTCTTGCGCTCTTAACTTCTATCGGAGTGGCCGGTGTTCCTGCCGCTAGCCTTGTAGCAATTAGTTTAATCATGAGTAGTGTTGGCTTGCCATTAGAGGCGATGGGTTTATTACTCATTACCGATCGCATCTTAGATATGATGCGCACTACAGTTAATGTTTATGGTGATTCAGTGGGAGCTGCCATAATAGCAAAAAGTGAAAAAGAAGATTTACCATACGATCTAACTTCTAAACTGTCTAAATAATAATTTATTTGTATCCAATTTCTAATAAATATCTGTTGCATTATATTACAAAATCCGATATCTATCTCTTCTGGCACTAATCATACCTTCTCGGGTGAGTGCAGCTAAGCAGTATGCGATTTTGGATTGGTGTAGTTTGCTTTTTGCATTTAGTATGCTGTGGAGATTAGTCTGGCTGAGGGTATGATTATTGGTAAGCGCTCTGATAATCGCTCCTCGCATCTGTCGGTTAGAGCCTTGGAATGGTTTTTGTTTGATGTAGTTTTTTGTTTGGTTATTTATTTGCACTCCTTGTGATTTTAATTCTGCACCATAGTCCATAAGATGAGAATACCATGTTCTTGCTGATGGTAGTTGTTTTTGTACAATGTGATTAATGGCAACGAGATGCTGGGAGAGGATTTGGTCAGAAATTTTATTGCGTGATTTTTGAAAAAGGTGATGGATTAGCACGGTTCTGATATTGGTTTCTAAAAAGATGCCCCAGAGATTACATCCAAATGCTCGAATTGCACCTGCAGTATAGACACCTACCCCAGGTAATTGGATCAGCTCTGAAAGTTCAGATGGTATCTTGCCTTTGTATTGGTGTAATATTATTTTTGCGGATTGGACTAGATATAGTGCTCTTCGGTTGTATCCGAGCCCACTCCATAGCGTTAGTATTTCTTTATTGGTAGCTTGTGCTAATTGTACTATAGACGGGTATTGTTTTATCAATGCTTTGAATCGTATTGCAACACGATTTGCTTGAGTTTGTTGTAGCATAATCTCGGCGACAAAGGCCCGATAGGGTGTTACTCGCTTACGCCAAGGAAAATCTCTGAGGGGACAGGCAATGGTTTGTGAGATGAGGGAGCGATATTGTTGTTTTATCGTTGTAATGGCTTGGAGTTTGCTTGAATTTTAGGTCGGTTGCTCTCAATTTCTTTGAGCGGCAAAGTTTCTACAAGGCCTTGTTGGCATCTAATCACAAGCTCTTGATAGTCCTTTGTACCAGCTCGCTTCCAATCTAGTTCTTGCTGGGTGACTTCTCTTTTAACTTTTGCAGGAATACCGAGCACTAAACTTCTTGGCGGACAGGTGAATTTTGCTGCTACAAATGAACAGGCTGCGACTATTGAGCAACTACCTATCATCGCACCATCCATGACAACCGCGTGCATGCCAATCAGCGCATCTTCGCCAATATCACAACCATGAAGAATTGACCCATGCCCGACATGGCTATTTTTCCTCATGATGGATATTTCATCCGGGTAGGAGTGCATGATGCAATTATCTTGAATGTTCGAACCTTCGTCAATTTGAATTCTTCCAAAATCACCTCTGAGACAAGCTCCTGGAGCAATGTAGCAATGTTTTCCAATAATGACATCTCCGATTATTACCGCAGTAGGATGCACGAAGGAAGACTCGTGGATAACTGGAATGACTGAATCAATCTTGTAAATAGGCATAGTAGTATTTTACTTGATTTGCATGGGGTCGTAAATTAAATTTTCAAGATCTTGAATAGTAATGATCTAGTCATATTGTTTAGATAGATTAACAAAACAAATGAGGAATTGTATGACAAATATTACAAACTATAACAGAAATCTAATTTCAGACTTTTTTAATGATACCCAATCCTTTGGTTATTTTATTAGACCATTACATGGGGATACTAATCCAGAAAGTTTTAAGATAGATGTGCAGGAAAACAACTATGCTTTCTTTATCAACGCAGAATTACCAGGTGTTAACAAAGAAGATGTGCATATCACCGTTGAGGATAGAACTGTTAGCATTAGGACAGAGGTAAAGCAACATGACCAGCAAACTGAGAACAATAAAGTTGTGCGCAGTGAACGGTATTTTGGTACATACCAAAGAACTTTTTCATTACCTAGTTCGGTAGATAGCGCATCATCAACTGCTAACTATAAAAATGGCATCCTTTCAATTACTTTAAATAAAAAGATTAAGGAGACGCAAAAACGCATTGAAGTAAAGTAAAAGGGTATCAAAAAAACGAAGGGGTGATGTTAAATCACCCCTTTTTATTGAGGTATAATGCTACTTTATGGTCAAGGCAAGAAGGTCTTTTTTAATCAACTCTGCACTGGGATTAGGCGCTTTTGCCATTCCAAAGACTATTTGGGCGAGTAAAAATTTAGATGCTGAAGTGCTTGTACTGGGTGCAGGTTTATCTGGATTACGAGCCAGCATGATTTTAGATCAGTACAATATTTCCAGTGTAACCCTTGAAGGCTCAGATAGAGTCGGAGGTAGAGTTCGCACCTTGAATACATTACCTGGCAAGCCTGATGTGGGAGCCAATCAAATAGGATCTACCTACGGTGAATTTTTATATTTAGCAAACGCATTTGGTCTGTCAACAGTTGATGATATTCCTGCGATTGGCTCAAGAACCCAAGCAGTCTATATAGATACTGTATTATTACATGCTCACGAATGGAACAAACATCCAAAAAACAAATTAATAGGTAAAGAGCGAGATATTCCATTTGGTGCTTGGCTCTCAACATTTTTACCGAGCCCTTTAGAAGTTTCAAATCTTGATTTTTATGGCACCACAAATTCTGTAGTACCTGATATGAGTGTACTCTCTTACCTACAATCAAAAGGAGCATCTGATCAGATTATAAAATTAATGCAGATGAATTTTAATGGCTCTTTTGAACGGTTTTCTCTGCAGGATCTTTATAGAAGAATGATAATTAGAAAAGCTGCTGGAACTTCACCTGCCATGTATCTAAAAGATGGGTTGGAGCAATTACCAACAAAAATGGCAGGTACGCTAAAGCGTCCAGTACTCTTTAACAAACAAGTTACCGCAATCAAGCATGATAAATCATACTACACAGTTTCTTGCTCCGATGGTACAACCTATCGCAGCTCTGCATTGCTTTGCGCCTTGCCGTTATCTATCCTACAAAAACTTAGACTAGATCTACCAATCAATAATTCTATTCAAGAAGGAATAAACTCGGTTCAGTATTTACCAGTTACAAGATCGTTCTTTATCTATGATGTACCATTCTGGGAAAAAGATGGGTTCTCTTCTGAAGTATGGACTGATACACCGCTGGGCTTTTTGCATACTACAAAAGGGAATACAGACACTCCAGCGAAATTATATGGGAGTTATGCTATAGGTAAACAAGCACATGCTATGGATATGTTGTTACAAAAAGATCGCAACGCACCTTTGAAGCTATTAGAACAGGTAAGGCCGTCTAGTAAAGGTAAAGTCCAACTCTTACAAACGGTATCATGGGGCACTAATCCTTTCAGTTATGGTGCATTTAGTAGTTATACTTCTGGCACAATCGCCTCAGTAGTATCGGGATTCCGTAATCAAAAAGGTTCATGTATCTTTGCCGGTGAGCATACTGAAAGTTCGTTCGCCTCTGGAATGGAAGGAGCGATAAATTCTGGTTCAAAGGCCGCAACACTAATAGCACAATCCTTAGGTAAGCTGTAACATTGTTAAACGGTATTTTTACTTCTGAATCTGTTTCAAGAGGTCATCCTGATAAAATCTGTGATCAAATCAGTGATTTGATATTAGACTTTTGCCTTCGTCATGATAGCCATGCGAGAGTTGCTTGCGAGACTTTAATAAAAAATAACATCGTAATTGTGGCGGGAGAAATATCCCCTAAACCATTGCTACAGCTTGTTAAAAAAAATATCCCCGCCATGGTAAAAAAATGCCTAAAAGACATAGGCTATCATCGTAAACAATGTAACTTTGATTTTAATTCTCTAAAAATACAGATGATATTAACAACACAATCTAATGATATTGCCATGGGTGTAGACACAGGTGGTGCTGGAGACCAAGGCACTATGGTAGGTTATGCTACTAATGAGCATCCGAGCTATCTACCCACACCTATCGCGCTCGCACATGCCTTGATGATGAGGCACCACGAGGTGCTTCACTCGAAGCTAGGTAGCAAGTGGCTATTACCTGACGCCAAGGCACAGGTATCAATTGTTTACAAAAACGATATTCCTGAGTCTTGTTATGCCATAGTCCTTAGCGCCCAACACTTAAACAAACCTATTGAATCAGTGCGGCAGTTTATCAGAAAAGAAATAATTGATGTAACTATTCCGCAAGAGCTCATGAGAAACACCACTAATTTTTATATTAATCAAACAGGAAGTTTTTTACTGGGGGGTCCTGTTACAGATACAGGATTAACCGGTAGAAAAATTATCGTTGATAGTTATGGAAATCTTGCCAGGCATGGTGGTGGTGCGTTTTCAGGAAAAGACCCTTCCAAAGTAGACCGATCCGCGGCGTATCTATGTCGCTATTTAGCAAAAAATATTATTGGTGCTGGGATCGCTAAGCGATGTGAAGTGCAGATCGCTTACGCAATTGGGTATAGCAAACCAGTCAATGTCATGGTGGATTGCTTTGGCACTTCACTAGTTGATGAACAAAAAATAACTGACGCAATTATGCAATTACCATTTTTATCACCTCAAGGATTAATTAAAAAACTTAATTTAGCTAGGCCTATTTATTTTTCAACTTCATTCTTTGGTCACTTTGGTCGAAATATTCCTAGTCATACCTGGGAACAATTAGACCTCATATCTCATTTTTCAGCATTACGGTAATGGGGATTTGGGCAATTGGTGATGTGCAAGGTTGTTTTGCTGAATTAGAGCAATTACTTTTTGAAATAGATTTTAACAAGAATTCAGATCAAGTATGGTTTTGTGGAGATTTATTAGGTAAAGGTCCAGACTCTGAAAAAGTGCTAGAACTTATCCAATCATTAGAAACAAGTGCAATTGTTGTGCTCGGAAATCACGACTTAAATTTTCTGGCATTGTGTCATGGTGGTGGAGAGCGATCTAAAGACGATCGTTTAGATACGCTACTTTCTTCACCAAAACGAGAGCAACACTGCAACTGGTTACGCAAACAAAAAATTTTTCATTACGATCCAGAGCTACACATGGCACTAGTGCATGCTGGCGTTGATTGGCAATGGAGTTTGCAAGATTGCAGGCGGCTTGCTCATGAACTTGAAGAGCTACTCCGTTCAGATTCGTATGCTACCATTCTGCCATTATGCTATGGTGATCAGCCACTTACGTGGCATGAGTCACTTAGTTTTTTAGACAGAACGAGATGTTTAATTAATGTTTTTACCAGATTAAGATGTTATAACCAACAATTGCAGTATGAATTGCTTTACAATAAAGATGAAGATGCGCCTGGATTAATTCCATGGTTTCAAATCCCTGAGCGGAAAATGATACATACTCCAATAGTTTTTGGCCACTGGTCTAGATTAAGACAAAAAAAATGGCATAACGCACACAACTTAGACTATTCATGTGTTTATGGGGGCGAGTTATTTGCCTTAAGATTAGATGAACATGCCACAGCTAGGGTAAAATGTCGCAGATGAATCTAGTACCGCTCCCCTATTCAGTCGCCGATATTACATTAGCCAAACAAGGTGAATCTGAAGTCTATTTAGCCAGAAAAGATATGCCTGCATTAACCACATTGGTTGAGTCATATTATGCTGGTAAAAAACCATTGCGCGGAGCAAGCATCGCTGGAAGTTTACATTTGACCGCACAAACTGCGGTATTAATAGAATCGTTAATCGCACTTGGAGCAAAGGTTAGATTCGCGAGTTGTAATATTTTTTCAACTCAAGACAGCGTCGTCGCCTATTTAGCCAGTAAGCATATCCCAGTTTTTGGTTACAAGGGTGAAACTGCAGAAGATTATTATAATTTTCTCATCCAAAGTTTATGCTGGGGAGATCAATATCCAAATCTAATTCTTGATGATGGTGGAGACTTGCTTCATCTTGTCCTTGGAGGCAAGGTGTATCAAGGTAGCGGTAACTGGGATTGGGATAAAGATAACGAACTGTCTTCCGTGGCTCGAGCTAAAATCAAATCCATACTTTCAGAAAAAGCTACTTGGTTTTCCCAAACACATGATTCAATCGTTGGAGTCTCAGAAGAAACCACTACAGGGGTTACGCGCCTGCGAAAGTGGTTAAGCCATAGCACACTTGCATTTCCTGTAATGGATGTAAACAATTCTGCAACAAAATCTAAATTTGATAACCTATATGGCTCAAGAGAATCTTTAGTTGACGGACTACGCAGGGCGCTCGGAATTATGCTTGCCGGAAAAACCGCACTCGTATGTGGATTTGGCGATGTGGGGAAAGGTTGCGCGGAGTCGCTTGCCAGCCTTGGATGCAGAGTAATAGTAACTGAAATAGATCCGATTTGCGCATTACAAGCAGCCATGGAAGGATATCAAGTATCAACGATTGAGGCGTCATTGCCAAGCACAGATATTGTGGTTTGCGCAACTGGATGTGTTGGTATCATTAGAAAAGAACATATTCCCTTAATAAAACATGGTGGAGTTCTTTGTAACATGGGACATTTTGACTGCGAAATAGATATGAGTGAGATTTCAACGCTACCAAGAAAGGAACTAGCTCCCCAAGTTTCAGAATACCAATACCTAGATAAATCATTTATTGTACTTGCAGAAGGGAGGTTAGTCAATCTAGGTTGTGCCAAGGGCCACCCAAGTTTTGTCATGTCTTGCTCATTTACTAACCAAGCCATTGCTTTAATTGAGCTATTCAATAATCGCTCAACGTATAGTCCGGGAATCCACAGGATTCCAAAAATATTAGATGAGCTGGTCGCACATTTGCACTTACCCTCATTAAACGCAACCCTGACTAAGCTTACTCCTCAGCAGGCTAATTATTTAGGTATCCCCATTGAAGGGCCATTTAAAGACAATGACTACCGATATTAAGTCACAACAATTAAGCTTTGAAGTTTTTCCACCACGCAATCAAGCCCAGCATATTCAATTAATCAAAACTGTAGAAGCGCTAACTAAATTTTCTCCAGATTATTTTTCAGTAACACATGGAGCAACGGGTAAAACTTTACAAGGTACCTTTGAAACAGTTGAAGAAATAAGTACATTGGGGTTCAATGTGGCACCACATATTACCACTAAAATTGAAACCTTTGAAAAACTTAAAGAACTGCTGCTTCGCTATAAAGAATTAAAGATACGACGAGCAGTAGTAATCAAAGGAGATGCAACGGAGCCTCATGCTGATTTTAATACCAGTAATGAATTAATCAAGGCTATTCATACAATAGCTCCAGAATGGAAACTTGCCGTTGCCTGTTACCCAGAGTTTCATCCACTGGGTACTGTGGCAAACGATTTAATTGCCTTGCGTAAAAAACAAGAAGTTGGAGCAACCTACGCAATCACTCAATTTTTCTTTTCCTTTGATTCATACCTACATTTTCTAGAATTATTAGAAAAGGAAAATATCAATTTACCAATAGTAGTTGGGGTATTACCTATCGTACAATTTAACGCGATGCGATCTTTTGCCGATAAATGTGGGGCTGATGTTCCCCGTTGGTTAATTAAACAAATGGAATACTACGAACATGACCCCGCATCACAACGAGCGTTAGGTATTCACCTAATCACTTCCTTGATGCAAAATATTATTGCCTTGAAAGATACATTTCATGGCTTCCATATCTATACCCTTAATCAGACTGATTTATGTTCAGTTATTTTGCAAAATCTTGGTTATGGCAAAGTGTTATCGAACAATTCTACCCGTTGAGTTGCATGAGCAACTTCATAGTAAAAACGCTACGGTTGTTTTACCACCTAAACACGCACATCATCTTTCTAGAGTAGTTCGACTTACATCAGGAGATGAAATAATCGCAATTGATGGAAATGGTGGATATTGCCTGTGTCAAATTATTGCAAATAAAAAGCAAGTCGCCATTACTGCAAAAGAACCAAGAACTGTGGTTAGCATACGCAAATCAACTGTCTCCGTCGCACTCGCGCTTGGTGCAATGGATAAGTTCCAATTAGCAATCGCTAAATTATGTGAAATGGGCTTGCAAAGCATTATTCCATTTATTTCTGAACATTCAGTAAGTGCCAGAGGGGCAGAAGGGTTGGTATCAGAACATAAACTCAATCATTGGAACTCGATCATAGAAAGCGCGACCTTACAAAGCGAACAACTATTTATACCATTAATTGCAAAAACAATTTCATATCAAGAATTAGTTACTCAAAAAGAATTATATAATTTACTAATCCTTGACATTCGAGGCAGTGTTACACTCACCACAACGCTAAATACCAAGCCCGATCTTAAGCACACCGTGCTTTGTATTGGACCTGAAGGTGGATTTAGCCCCCAGGAAATTGACTTTGCGTTAAGCCACGCTATTCCTATTGTTTCACTTGGGGCGTCAGTACTTCGTTTTGAAACCGCAGCGATAGTAGCGTTGGGACTATTTCACGCCATCAAAGACAGTTAAGTAACTAATTCTTTAATTTTAGTAATAAGCTCACTGTCAACAAAAGGTTTACCAAAGAAATGTAAAACATTTAAACGATCAGCTTCGGTTCGATGTTTGGTAGCTACTCGGGAAGTAATAATAGTTGCAGGTAATGAACTCAATCGTTCGTCTTTTCTAATCATGGATAATAGCTCTATTCCATCCATAACCGGCATCTCAATATCTGTTATGACTAGCTTGGGTAAATGGTGAATATTTTTGCCTAGGTACTCCAAAGCTTCATTACCATTTTTCGCCATAACTACTTCATACCCTTCTCTTAGTAACAGTCGCTCTAAATATTTTCTAATCGTAATTGAATCATCAACAACGAGTATCGTAATTTTATTTATACTACCCTCTTCAATCAAGATATTACCCCCTTTGGTTGTGACTTCACTGGAAACAAATAAGTTAAGTTTTAACAGTCGCTTTCTTTCAAGATGATCTGCATAGAGCACAGAAATATTTAAAATGAAGATGAATTTTCCTGATTCTAAAAAGGTTCCACCGATATACTTGCCGAGCGAAGCAATTTGACTTCCGGTATTTTTAATAGCCATTTCAATGGTTCTCTCGTATGAATCTACCCAGATTGCTAAATGTTGCCCTTCGATAGGAAGGAGCAATATCAAGGTACCCATCTCTTCTCGAGGTATCCCAGATTCTTCTTGTACAAATTCACCTAAGGTCAATATTTGATAACTAATATCCTCATGCTTAAATTTTTTATTTTTTTCATACATATCAGTTAATAATTGATTATTGACCTGCACTGTTTTATGTACAAAACTGAATAATAAGCCATACATCAAATCACCTTGTTTCATGATGATGAGCTGTGCTAAATTCATTGAATAAGGTATTTTTATGACAAAAGCACACCCAATCTTTGGGGTATTGATAATTTCTATAAAACCAGATAGCTCATGGACAATATCACGCACCACATTCATCCCAACACCTCTACCAGAGTAATTGTCTACCTTAAGAGCAGTTGAGACATCCTGTTGGTATATATAATTAAGAATTTCAGCATCAGTGTATTCTTTATTATCTTTTAGTAAATGCATCGCCTTTACTTTTTGTCTAACTTTTTCAATATCAATTCCATTTCCGTCATCCTTAAAAATAATTTTGACATACTGACCTTCTTTAGAGAAGGAAACAGATATTGTGCCTTCAGCATCCTTACCGCGTTCAATTCTGGTCTGCTCATCTTCAATACCATGCACAATAGAATTTCTAATTAAATGTTCTCCTGCTACGGTTATTTTTTTAAGAATCTGTCTATCAACTAAAAGCTCTTCACCTGCAGATTTAAAGATTACTTTTTTCTTAAACACTCTCGAAGTCTGTGTGCATAAGTACTTAAGATTTGCAATAAATCTTCCTGCATCACTCATATATAAACCAAGCAGGCCTTTATACACTCTAGTCACTACTCTTTTTTCTCTCTGATAAGATTCGCTTAGCTTATTCTGAGCGGCAACCAACTCGGAGTAAAGCTCTCTGATATCTGCTACTTGCTCCAGAATAATTCTTGATAATTGTTGAATTTCAGAATATTCGTCTAATTCTAAAGGATCGTAACTTTGCGATTTTTCTACTCTGGATGTTTTAGATTCAATTATATGATCTTGTACTTTTGCCTTAATATTAGTATCAGCTTCAGTTACTAGCACTTCTGTATGTACCGTTAAATTGGATAGCATATTATTTATTTCACGCATAACCAAATTATTTTGATTAATGACTTCTTCATTTAGATCTGAATATACCTTAATTTCACTTGATGATTCAACCAAATCTCTCATCAGAACTATTGATAGCAATATTTTTTCACCATCTAGAGGAGAGTTCTTTGTATCATCAACTGGCAATGGGGAAGTATTGGTAACAAAATCAAATGTTGACTCAGGTGCATTATTGATTTGTGGAGTGCTGGTATCATCAATTATTTTGCTTTCTAGGGGTACATTGAGTTGTGTCTGTTGGATTAAAGAATTGACCTCAGGATCAGGTATAGATTCTGTATTGTTTGTTTGATACTTATCGATGATATTTTTTACTGAGCTGGTGAAATACTTAACTTCATCATTTCTTTTACCTTTAATTATTTGAAGATCTTTTACACTAATCCAATTTATTATTTCATAGAGGTCCTTGGTAATTACTCGATAAGATAAAGATGGTTGTTCAATTAATAATAGTGCAACATCTTCAAGTACATGAAAAAGATTACTTAGATCTGACAGACCAACCATGCTTGCACTTCCCTTTAATGTGTGTAATAGTCTTCTAAATTCATCAAGATCACCATCTTGAATGCCATTTTTAGATATTCTACTTACCATGGTAAATAATTGTGCTAATAAATCTTGGCTTTCTTCAATATATATTTCAAGTATATGATCAGATATATCCCGGTTAGTCGCAGAAATAGAAACAGGATCATCATCTCGAATAAATGTTCCAGTGGAATGAGTATGTTGGGTATTGGCTACTTCAATGGGACTTGTGTCATCACTGACAACATGGTCATCAATTTTGGTAGTAGCATGAACTGGAGATTGGCTAAAACCAAATATGGATCGAATTAACATGGTAAGCATTAATATTGCCCTTTTATTCCATGCGGTACCATCTTCTAGCCTGGCTTTTGCATAGTTTATAACATGCTCGTAATTTAACGCTAAAGGAGAGGTGCTTTCTTCATTACTGAATAAACTGGTATAGACAGATGATAAAATTGTTAAAAATTGTGGACTTGAATAAAACACATAGCCTTGCTCTAGCCGAGCAGTAATGTCAAGTAAATTATCAACAATCGAATCAGCATTTAAAACATCAAAACTACTTGTTTCAGCAGAATCAATTTTATATTGCGTATCAGGTGCACTGGCAATAATATCAGTAGATTGATCTACAATTAAACCTTCTGCTTGATTTGAACGCTCCAAAACTTCTAAATAGGCTTGCTGTAATCGTGTCATGTGAGTATAAAATTCATTTTGTACAACTCCGTTCCCAGCAATTTGATTGATCAATTGAGGCATATATTGGGACGATATTTTTAATAATTCTAATTCTTTCAATTGAACTGGAATGTTATAATCTAAATGAATTTTAAGTGATTGAGAAATCAACATAGAAAATTCGTAAAATAAATCACAAGAAACAATTTTTGCACCACTACTTAATCTAATTAATAATTCATAGACCACTTGTATGGCCTTTATATCATCTATAGAATTTTTAGGAGTTAAAGAAACTATAGCGTTATTTAATTGTGGTAAACATTCTGTGGCTTCGTCTAAAAAATCATTTATAAATATTTGTAGATCATCGCCACCTTTTATTGCTAAAGCCTTATACGATTCAGGATCTAATTTATTTTCAGAAATCAGAAATCCTTTTTGGACATTTTGATCTGCTAGTTGAGCAACCTCATCTCCTGATTGTATTATTTGTTCATCTTGTTGTGTCGCGGCTAATATCTTGAATTGATCTAATGAATTTTGAATAAAGATATTTAGATCATTGATTTTTTGCTCATCGGTAATGTATTGTGTCAATATTAATTCATACGCACCGATTAGCTCTCCAAATGAATTATGCAATTCTGAACTCCATTGTAATTGATCTGGAGTAATTGATTCCAAAAACCTTGCTAGATCTGAAAAATATTCCTGGCTAGTGCGGAATAGTATTTCACTATTCCAAACATAATTTCCTATTTGATTGATTAAAGCGATCATTTGTGACAACCTTAGATCGTAGACTTGCTTAGTCTCTTTGCGTTCAGATAACCATAGGTTTTTTACTAACTCAATAATTTCTAAGACTTCATCACGCTGCGTAAACAAAGCTGATGACATTTGCGAAATATTTTCTGATTCAGTAATTAATTTAGTGTTGTCTTTAGAATTTAAAACATCCTGAAGGATAGATTTTATAATACGTAAATCTGATAAAACATATTCTGATATTTTTTTTGTTTGCTGAAATAATTGAAGAGATTCAACTATATACGGAGAATATTCTAGATGCCATTGATAAGATGGTAACGTAAAGGTATTAATAATTTTATTTATAGTATTAATTTGTTGCTCTTCTGAAGCGGTGCTAAATTCTGATTCAAGAACTTGGAGCAAACTAACGAAATTACTTAGTAATGTTAAATCATACTCTGCGTCTAAGATTATTTTAATTTTACCTATCTCAATATCTTGTTCAGGCTTTAATCCTTGGCTAGCTATCAAAACGATAGAATTACTTATGTCTTCTGCATCTGGGAGATAGCGCAATAGCCGAGCACAATGTTCGTATATTTTAGACTGCAATAATTCAATTTCAAACTGTTCTTCTGTTATTTTTGATGCAGAGACATACCATTTTCCAATGTCTCCAATCAATCTTTTAACTTTATTTGAAATTGGAAACTCACTCTTTATTAAATTTTTAAAAATAATAGCACTGAAAACGTAAAATGTTCTACAATACACTTCCTTAGACACAACAGCACAGTTCATAAGCGCAGGATAAAGATCTGATGAAGATAACTTTTCATTTTTAATAGCGGAAGTTATTTCAGTGATGACTTTAATTGACGCACTTTTTACTGTAGATTTATAATTCATATTTGTTACATTGTTTTCACTTGCGTAGGTTGAAATAAATGTCTGTAACATTTTTTGCAGACTGGTTAGCCAGTATTGGTCTTGGGATTGGGCGTTTGATGATTCAGTTATAGCAACAGTTAGCTTATCTTTAAACGCTGTTTCATCATCGTATTCTAATTTTATAATCCGGTCCAAATAGGCAGGAATTAATCGTAATTTACTCACTAATGTTTTTAAAGTATTCGGATCTATAGTAGAGGATTTATCATTTAAATGACTGGACATAAGCGAGTACACTGAATTGCAAAATTCAGAACCCGCTTGTGCGTTTACAAATTCTAAAGTAAGCGCTGCCCTTTCAATTAATGGGATGCAGCTATTAAATATTTTTTTTAACTTATTGCCATCTCGATCCTGGGTAGTCGCAGAAAAATATTCATCTAAATAGGTCGCGACATCTTCCACGATAGTGATTATCTCAAAAGAAACCCAACTGACATCGCCAATAGGTATACTTCGTTTAATTTGTTCGGCCATAGAATAATTTATCAGGATGAGCTGGCACGCGGATCGGTAGGATCAACTTCTTTAAGTGCTGTGTCTTTAGGTAAATTAAAAATACTTACTGATGAAACAAGTGTGCTAACCGTATTGGAAAGATTAGATGAGACTATATCAGTTTTTTCAATCGAGGCAGATATTTCTTTTGATAAATCTGAAACATTAAACACATCTGTTGATAATTTTTGCATTTTTTCAGAATTTTCAATAATGCGAATCACAACATTATTAATATTTGAAAGTAATTCATTATAAGTAGAGCTAATCACATCTAGCGATTGTTTAGCTTGTTTAGTTTTTTCATATTCTGCTACAACTTTAGAAGTAAAAAGTTCCATTGATTCGATAGTCTTAGCTGTTTCTCTTTGAATAGAGTTAACAATTTCAGCAGTTTGCCCTGCACTATCTTCGACGAGATTTGCTAATTTTTTAGTTTCTTCTACTACACCTAACATACCATATCCACTAACTGAATCAGATGATATTTGTATGGAGGCATTAAGCGCGACAAGCTTAGTTTGTTTAGCGATATTAGTTAATATTGAAACAATGTCACCTATTTTTTGGGTACTCTCTCCTAAATGTTTAAGTCTTCTCGAGGTATTTTGAATATCCGTACGAATAAAGTCTATACTGTTTACACTTTCAATAATTATTGAAACGCTCTCAATATTTATATTTTTTGATTCGGTTGCTGATTTTTCAACTTCACGAGCAATTTCTGCAACATTGAAAAACTCATCTGATAGACCTACCATGTATTGATTTATCTTTTCTATTAATGAAATTTGTTTTACAGTTAAATTTTGCATAAAACTACTTAATTGAGTATTTTGGTTAGTAAAATCTAGAACTAGTTTAGAATTGGTTTGGATATCTTTAATGATTGTTCTCATTGATTGAATTACTAAATTAACTGAATCAGCAATAGATCCAGTCATTGAACTGGTTACGGTTACATCGCGTGAAAGATCACCAGAAGCATAGTCACTAATTTCAGTGATTAGATTTAACACTGAATAGGTTAATAAATCATTTTCTTTTTTTACCTGTTCATTTCGTTGTTTTAATTCATTTACATACACATAATAACTTAAGATAGCAAAAAGAGCTACCATTACCCAAAGTAAGTAAGATAGCAAAAAGAACAATTTAATTAAATCATTTTTACCAGAAGTCGCCTGTTGAATATTTGTAAAAACATTTTTATATTCTTGAAAATATATTTTTGAATCAATAACTGATTGATTGACTTGGTACACATCTGTGAGTAATAATTGTAAATTTTTAATCTCGGTACTTAATTCTTGAAGTAATAGTAATAGTGTTGGTGTAGTAGCAAGTTCTGGAATACTGATTTCTCCTGAATTGACTAACTCATCAAAAGCAGCAGATGATAATTTATATTCAGGTGTTTTTAAAAATAAAGTAATACTATTTGTTATTTTTACTAGACGCTTAGTATTTAACTCGATATCAGCATCAATATTTAGAATAGTGCTTGTATTGGCCACATTGCTACCCAGTAAATCAGTTTGTAACTTACTGATTAACAACAGGCTAGAAAGTGTATTTGAAAATTGCAAGGACTTAGCATTGTTTTCCTGTTGCGTAGTAATAAACGGAATAATCACAGTTAAAATATTATTTAATTTTTGGTTAGTTTTTCTTATTTGGGCTAAATGGTTAAAGCGCTTTACCAACACTAATAATGATCGATGCCAATTTATTCCAGCATCTTTAAATAAAGGAATTAATCTAGACTCTACCTTTATTACTTTGTCAGAACCAAAAACTATATTTTGTACTTGGATAATGATATTTTGCATTAAATTTTCATAGGTAATTAATGGTATGGTATTGTTAAAAATTCCAAAATTTATGTATTGTTGCAACCGCTCCGAATCAAATTCTATTTTCTGTAGCTCTAAGATTTGTGCCTCATACTTGCTACGAAGAGTACTTAAATAAATTGACGAATATGACGCTGCGAGGAGAACAAGTATTGAAATAATGTAAATACGATTAATCCGTAAAAAAACATCACGAATTGATACTAAAATATCCCTAATTTCTGAGTGTATCGTATTTATCCACATATGGTAATTTTTTATGCCCCTATAAATGTTTTCGCTTGAATATTGATAAAATCGGGGTCACGTATCACTAATGACATATCCAATAATGGACAATTTTCTATAGCTACTTCAGTTTGCTCCGCCGCTAGAGGTCTTTCACTACTGGTTCGTATCATATTTTTTACATAGGGTTTAAGGAAATTCGGTAAAGAAATAAGTAGTTCGGTTATTTCAGAATTTTTATAAAATATGTTGGTCAAGACGCCGTCAATAGCAAATCCAAAGAGCTCTGATTCAAAATCAATTATCAATACTTTGGCATTATCGAATGATGATTTGTGATTTTCTTGACTTGATACTTTTCGAGTTAAATAAGAATAAAGATGTGTGATTGGAACAATTCTGCCTCTTACGCTTTGCACACCTAGAAACCACGGAACGGTATTACATAATGCAATCGGAGAAGCTATCTGGCTAAGTTCATAAAAATACTCAAGTGAAATAATCACTTGAGAGTCTCCTATGGTACTTAAAAGACCTGATTTTATTTTTTGATTGCTCGGTAACATCTTGCGTTTTTAATGACTTATGTGATCAGAACTTTTTTTATTGCATTGAGTAACTGATCTTGATTAATTGGCTTAGTTACATATTCAGATGCGCCTTGTTTTTTACCCCAAAATTTATCAAAATCAAGATTTTTACTTGATACGAATATTACAGGAATATTTTTTGTTGACTCCTGGCTTTTAAGTTTTCGAATGGTTTTATACCCGTCAGTCTGAGGCATAATTATATCCAAGAGAATTAGATCTGGAAGTATCTCTGTGGCTTTTTCCACCGCAAGGGTTGGATCTGTGCAGACAGAAATACTGTAGTTTTCTTTATTTAAAATCTCAGTGAGATACTGTATTTCTAATTGTGAATCATCAATGAGTAATATTTTTTTTTGGGTCATATTTTTCCTAATTTAATTGCACATATTTTTTTGTAAGTTCTATTATTTCATCTTGCGTGAAAGGTTTAACCAAGTAGCCATCACAACCTGATATTTTTCCTTTAGCTTTATCAAAAACGGTATCTCTTGAGCTTAATATTATTACTGGAATTTCTTTGCATCCTTGATTACTTTTTATCATGGTACACAATTGGTATCCATCAATCTTTGGCATGACAATATCTACAAAGATCAAAGAAGGTTTTTCTTTTATTATTAAAGACAACGCATCAAAGCCATCTTCTGCAAACAGGGTATCAACATTAAATTTTTTAAGATACATGCCTGCAATTGCTCTTATTGTCTTACTATCATCTACAACTAGTACCTTGCTCATTATGTCTTCATTTTCTCATAAAAATAGCTAAAATGAATAGTAATATAGTGACAGTATATAATGTACTTCCGTGAACCAATTGCTCAATCCACATTTTGCCTCTTTAGTTGATGACTTATATGAGGACAAGTCAAAGATTGAAAACTGGCTAAATCAACAGTTTTTACAGTATCCCGCACCGTTTTATAGCTCTTTTGATGTGCGAATGAGTGATTTTAAGTGCTCAGTCGTTGACGCAAACTTCTATCCAGCAGGATTTAATAATTTAGCATCAGAGTCTACACAATCTAATCTAGCAGAAAAACTAAGAGATGAAATACATACGTACGCTAAAAATGCATCTACGGTTTTTCTATTAGTAGAAAATTTTAATCGAAATACTCACTATCAAGCAAATGTAAACGCAATTAATGAAGCGCTTATAAAATCTAGATTCAGTACAAGAATCGGTATTCTTGAAGTTGTTAGTGACTCAAACCTTTTCCCCCAATTGGAGCAATTTAAATTCGTCGAACAAAGTGATGGACATTACTTATCGTCACAAGATGGAATACTAGCTGATTTTATTGTTGCTAACAGAGATTTTACCATCTCACCACCTTCACAATTACTACAGATGCGCACACCTATTGCTCCACATCCTTCACATGGTTGGTTTAGAAGAAATAAAAGCAGGCATAGTGATATCGCACATCAAGTAATGACTCGCTTTTCACAAGAGTTTGCCATCAAAGACTCATGGATGTTATTTCCATTACATAAAAATTGTTCAGAAATTAATTACCTTACCAAAAGCGGAATGGATTGCATCATGCGTTTTTCAGGCGAACTAATAAACACTATCCACCATTTTTACGATTTATACTCGATCCCTAACAAACCGTATATAGTTGTTAAACCAGATGCAGGAACCTATGGTATGGGAATTCTAATCATGGACAATCCAGATGAAATCACTTCACTAAACAGATCTAAAAGAACCAAACTGTCATATACCAAAGAAAGTAAAAACAATAAAGTAATTATTCAAGAAGGGGTGCCGACTATTGAACGAGGTCGCAAAAATCCCAATGCAATTTCTGAAACGGTTCTATATTTTATTGGCAGTTCATTAGTGGGCAGTTTTAAACGCTCTCATGAAAATAGCACAGAAAATGGAAATCTTAATCAAACAGGTAGTTTTTTTGAACCAATCCACGACCTAGATCAGTATCACCAAGATCCTATGGAATATGTCAAACTCCTTATCGCAAAACTCTCGTTGCTTGCCATGGCACAGGAATAATTCAAGTGAGATTTTTAATCATAGCCGATCCAATTAACACATTGCAAGTCGCAAAAGATACCACCATTGGTATCATTCACCATGCTCTAGAACGAAACTGGATCTGTCACTATGCTACAAGTAAAGATCTTATGCTCAGCAATAGTGGTTTAACTATCTCAAGTGTTAGACTTTCAAAACCAAAAACAAAAAATGCATGGTATCATGCAACTTCAAGCGTTACATTACCAGCAAATACATTTGATTTTATTTTGGTGAGAAAAGACCCGCCTTGTGACCTTAGTTACACGAGCATGCTACTATTACTTGCACAAGCAGAGCAAATGGGGGTACCAGTTTATAATTCTGCAATAGGTATGCTAAGCATGAATGAAAAGATTAATGCATTGACATTTCGAAACTACTCTCCTCAAACCTTAATTAGTGCCAATTACAAAGAAATAATGAATTTTATCAGCACACATAGAACCGTTGTAATAAAACCACTTTGGAAAATGGGTGGTGAAGGAGTGTTTAAGGTAAACTCAAAAGATAGTAATGGTCCGGTATTAATTCAGATGCTATTAACACAGGAACCATTATTACTTATTCAAAAATTCATTGCTGGCGTAACAAAAGGAGATCGAAGAATATTTGTAATTAATGGAAAAGCCTTTGATAGAGTTATTGTTAGAGTTCCCAAGGCTGGAGAGCATAGAGCAAACATGGCCGCTGGTGGAACATGGCACGAAGATGGCATTACTGAACATGAGAAATTAATTGTTGGAACGGTTTCCCCATTTTTAATTGAAAAGGGGATTATATTTGCTGGGTTAGACATAATTTCTGGATTCTTAACGGAAATAAATTACACATCACCTACCTGCGCCAGACAATTAAGTAAGAATTATCAGATGCTTTTTTTTAAATCATTACTTGATCAATTACATGCAGCAACAAGATCGATTTAGTGTTGCAATTTTTTTAACCGCAACGGTCCATGCGTTTGTTATTATTTCTATAGGTTTTGTATCTCCAAAACTCGGACAATCAAAAACCTCAACGAGTAATGATTCTATTCAAATCACAAACGCTAACGATATAGAAAATGCAAGTTGGGATACACTTGCAAACTTAAATAATTTAGGCTCAGGAACCGACCCCTATGCTCAAGAAAAAACAGCCCCAATTTCTTTAGGAATCATTAATAACCAAGGTACAGTTCCAAATGTAATCAATAGTCAACAAGAGCAGAAAAATATAAATAAATCCACTCTTTCAATAATAAATGACCAACAGTCGCCAATTTATTACTACGGCACCGAATCAGCTATCAACCATACCACTGATATTTCGAGTACGAGCACCATGGCATCAATGAATTTTTCTATCGCGTTATCTACATTAAATATCGAATTAGAAAAACTTAATAAAGCTGATCAGCAAAGAACGCAAACGCTTTCTAGCTCAACAACATTTCACCATTTTGCTAGCTATGTACATTCTTGGGTTGCCTTAATTGAAAAAATAGGGAACAAAAATTACCCAGCACTGGCACTCAAAAATAATATTACGGGAGATGTCATACTACTGGTAATTATACACAGGTCAGGAAAATTAATCAAGGCACAAATTCTTAAATCTTCTGGACAACCTATTCTAGATCAGGCCTCAATTGCTACGATTCAAAAAGCAGCTCCCTTTGAATCATTCAATAAAAAACAATCAAATATTGCAGATAGAGTTGAGATCATCAGGACTTTTTCTTACCAAGGTTCTCATGTAACAACAAGAGGTCTGCAAAATTATCGATGAATACTTCTTCACACCTTCTTGGGTTAGATCTAGGGGAAAAAAATATTGGGATTGCACTGGGAGAATGGCAAACAAAAGTAACTTGGTCAGTTCGTGCGATTAAATTTAATCCAGGCTATACACGACTCATCGACAACCTTGATCATATTGTCCAAGAATGGAAACCTCGAGTAATTATATGCGGTAGTGTTAACGCTACCCAATTTGAGTATCAATCACTATTTACCATTTTGCAACAACGATACGCTCTTGCAATTTTTTTCCAATTAGAAGATAGCTCAACAGATGAATCACGAACTAGAGTAATGCAATTAAGAACATTGTCAGCGCTATCAAAAAAAAGAGCCGGATCTAGAGATATGCGCGATGCCCTTTCTGCCTCTATAATATTACAACG
Organism: Candidatus Methylacidiphilales bacterium; assembly: GCA_030054035.1. NCBI lineage: Bacteria > Pseudomonadati > Verrucomicrobiota > Methylacidiphilae > Methylacidiphilales > Methylacidiphilales bacterium. The sequence continues at coordinate 86,569 of JASGCS010000003.1, read as the reverse complement.
ATGGTTGGATACAGAAAAGCCTTGAAGTCTCAAATAACTTCTTTTAATCAAAAAAATAAATTAATCCATTTATTAGATTTACATGATTGGAATCAAGATCATTTCCACACTATTTTTAAACTTGCCAAACAATTCAAAAACAAATCATTTTTGCCGAAGCATGATGCTATTTTAATGGCGAATCTATTTTATGAGCATAGCACTAGAACATTAACTTCTTTTGAAATCGCTGCATTATATTTAGGAATTAATGTAGTTAATTTTTCAGTATTAAATTCATCGAAAAGTAAGGGTGAAAATTTACAAGATACGATCGAGAATTTGTACGCTATGGGAATTTCATTATTTGTTTTACGACACCCAAGATCAGGTGCGCCACATAGCTTAGTACAACATGCCCGTTTTCCCTACCATATTATTAACGCCGGTGATGGTGAGCATGCCCATCCATCTCAAGCGCTTATCGATTGCTTTACTATTGAACAAAATAAAGGGTCTATATCAAATTTACATATAACTATTTGTGGAGACATACTGCATTCAAGAGTAGCAAGATCTCTGATCCATGCTTTTACATGTTTTAATGTTAAATCTCTAACCTTGTGTGCTCCACCTTCACTTATGCCAATTAAACTACCTTCATTTCCTTTTACCATTGAACATGCTTTGGCAAATGCCATAGATGGAAGAGATGTGATTATAAATCTTAGAATTCAGCGGGAGAGAATAACTCACGGAGCGATTCCATCTACATTAGAATATTTTAATACGTTTGGCATCACCTCAGAACTACTCAACAAATTAAGCCCTACCGTAATGGTTTTACATCCAGGTCCGGTTAACCGAGGAGTCGAGCTTGATGATAGTGTATTAAAAAATCAGCGCTCATTTATACTACAGCAAGTCTCTAATGCCACAGCAATTCGCATGTCAATAATTCATAGCATACTGTGTAATGAGTAGCCTTTGCACCATAAGACATGCTTCGGTTATTAGCGACCAAGGCTTGCTTGTTAATCAAAAACTTATAATCAACAACGGAACTATTACACAATGTCAGCCTGACTCTTCACTGCCAGTTAACCACAACGAATACAATTACGAAGGAAAAGTTATCATGCCTGCAGCTATTGACCTAGTATCTTTTGCCATAACCCCAAATATGTCAAAAAAAGAAATTGGTGAAACGCTATCCCAACTATGGCTTCAAGGCTACGCACATGTTTGCATACCGAGCACAGCATTTGCTCCATGGCAAGATGTGTATACAGTTTCTAGCATCCATAGTATGGACTTCAAACAACAAGCCATTTTGCATATTTTACCAGCATGTACAAAAAATCATCTTGGGGAGAATTTAAATGATCTGGCAAGATTACAAGAAGCTGGAGCAAAAGGATTTTCATTTTGGCTTGATCCAATTTTAAATTTAATTAACTACAGCCATACCGTCCGATATAATTCTTCACTTGCAACACCGCTACATTTCTTTCCACAAGATCCAATGTGCGTTTCACAATCGATAGCTCATGATAGTATTTTATGTACTGAACTTGGGTTAACTCCTTATCCTTCATTTTTAGAAACTATACCTTTACAAATTGCTAGCACCATTAGTAGTTATTATAAATCTGCTCTACATGTTCATTTACTCAGCGCTAAGGAATCAATTCAGCTTTTACAATCGTACCAAGACATAAGCACCATGAGCGCTTCTGTTTCTATTTTTCATCTACTTTTTACTGAAGAAGAAATTAAAAATTACGATACAAGATTTAAACTTCTTCCACCACTTAGAAGTTTGGAAGATCGCGATGCCTTGCGTAAGGGTTTTCAAAATAACCTCATCCAAGCAATTTGTAGCTACCATCAACCAAGAAAGGAGCATGAAAAATTTCTACCTTACGGAGATAGTGCGTTTGGTTCGCCAAGCTCAGCGTGGATGCTGTTAGCCCTTTATGATTTGGCTCGCAACGGTGAAATAGAATATTCAACGATTTCTAAGGGGATAAGTTCTGGACCGGCTAAAATCCTTGGAATCCCAAGCACCTCAATAGAGGTAGGTAATCAAGCACACTTTATTGTCCTAGACCCTTCAAAAGAAACAACAATTAGTCCACTTGACCCATGTGATATCCTTTCAGGAGTAAAAATAGCTGCGCAAATGGAAGCTATTAATTATTTAGGCTCAGAATTTAGAATTAGTTCCTTCTGATTCAGTGTTTCGCAGATGTAATTTTTTATCCTGCGATTCATCAACATCTGTAATAGCTATACCTCTAGATCGTAATTTAACTTTTATTTCGGTTTTTGATTCAGCGTTTTTAAGCGCTTCATCCAAAGATATGATTTTACTTTGAACAAGTGAAACTAAATAATCATCAAAAATAGTGTTACCTGATTCTGGGTTTCTTGCCATAACTTCTCTAATACTGCCTATTTCTCCTTTAGCAATTAAATCAGCTATGAGTGGCGTATTAATTAGAGTTTCCAGCGCAGCCCTTCTACCACCTTCAATAGCAGTCACCAATCGTTGCGAAACAATACCGCGAAGATTCATACTCAAATCGCTATATAGTTGTGTATGTTGTTGATGGGGGAATAAATTAACAATTCTTTCTAATGCTTGGTAGGTGTTGTTGGCATGTAAGGTACACAGACAAAGGTGACCGGTCTGAGAAAATTCAATGGCATGATTCATGGTTTCCATATCACGCACTTCACCTATTAATATAACATCCGGCGCTTGGCGCAGAGTATTTTTTAAGGCGTTTCTCCAATTTAAAGTGTCAGTTCCAATTTCGCGTTGACTGACAATACATTTTGCGTGCTGATGCACAAACTCAACTGGATCCTCTATAGTAATTATATGGCCTGAGGAATTTTTATTACGATAATCTATCATACTGGCCAAAGTAGTTGACTTCCCGGTACCAGTTCCACCCACTATTATTACCAGACCTCTCTTACTCATAACTAATTCTTTTAAATGATCTGGAAGCTTGAGTGATTCCATGGTTGGTATTTCGGTTTGGATATGTCTAATTACCATCCCGTAAGTGCCGCGCTGCACATATACATTTACCCTAAAACGAGCAATCCCAGGTAAACTGGTTGCAAAATTAGCCTCTAATTCAGTTTCCAGTCTATCAAATATGTTTTTAGGGGTAATAGCCATGATTAACTCTTTAATGAGTGCAGGTTTAAGTACTTCATCAGTAACAGGTTTTAATTCGTTATTGATTTTAAGTTGCGCTTTTGTTCCAGCGCAGATAAACAAATCCGTGCCATTATTTTTATTCATAAATCTAAGCATGGAATTAATGAATTTAAGCTGGGGAGATTCAGTGACTTGTGTGGGAATAGACTGATTTGGGCTCATACAATTAAATTAATTTAGTGATGATGGGTTGACCGCATAGTGTAACGCCTCTTGTCTTGTAACTAAAGATCGCTGAATAAGCGCGAGCAAACTCTGATCTAGAGTTCTCATCCCTAATTGTTGACCAGTTTGAATGGCGGAGTTCATTTGAGCGACTTTATCTTCTCGGATAAGATTCTTAATTGCAGGTGTTCCTAACATAATTTCATGTGCCGCAACTCTTCCTCCACCAACTTTTTTTAGAAGTGTTTGGGAAATAACCGCTCTCAATGACTCTGAAAGCATTGAACGAACCATCGATTTTTCAGCCGCTGGAAAAACATCGATAATACGATCTATAGTTTTTGCCGCTGAGGTTGTGTGCAATGTTCCAAAAACTAAATGGCCGGTTTCAGCAGCAGTCATCGCCAACCGGATCGTTTCCAAGTCTCGCATTTCCCCTACCAATATACAATCAGGGTCTTCTCGCAATGCAGACCGCAATGCTTCATTAAAGCCAAGGGTATCGCGATGGACTTCACGCTGATTAATCAGGGCTTTTTTAGGTTCATGGACAAACTCAATTGGATCCTCCACAGTAAGTATATGTGCAGGTTCATTTCTATTAATATGATCTATGATAGCCGCTAAGGTAGTAGACTTACCTGATCCAGTTGGCCCAGTTACTAGCACCATACCACGAGCATAACCGGCAATTTCAGCAAATATCGGTGGAGTGCTTAAGTCTTGTAAACTTAATATTTTAGATGGAATGGTACGCAACACCGCGCCCATACCTCTATTTTGTCTAAAAACATTTACTCGAAATCTAGAGATACCTTCAAGCTCAAAAGAGAAATCAGTCTCAAGAAACTCTTCATAATTTTTTCTCTGCTTATCATTCATTATATCGTAGAGAAGTTTGTTGCAATCTTCATTAGTTAATGCTGGGACATTAATTCTTCGCACATCTCCATCGACTCTAAGAATAGGTGGTTGGCCAGCAGATATATGCAGATCTGATGCTTTGTTTTCAACTGAAAATTTCAGTAATGCGGTTATATCCATAATTCGATCTCCCTATATTCTAAGGTGTTGTTACGGTATATTGTATATCAAATGAACGACTATAGTTATGAAACCATAAAACATAGGGTGGCCTCAATTAGAGAAAATAGTAGGTCTCATGCTGTTACAATAATAGCAGTTACAAAAAAACATCCGTGGGATGTTTTGCCAATTTTATATTCTCTTGGCATCAATGATTTTGGAGAAAATTACGCCCAAGAACTTGCCTTAAAAAGAAAGGAATTAATTGATAATAATCATTTGCTTGAAAACGCGGTATGGTACTACCAAGGAGTGATTCAGAAAAATAAAATAAATATGATCGTCAAATCAGCTGCAGTAATTTTATCATTTTTTGATAGGGCACATCTCCCCTTGATTCAAAAAGCATGTGAAAAGTTTAATAAAACGATCAATTGTTGCATTCAGGTCAAACTTCAGTCTGATTCAAATAGAAATGGAATAGTAGGCTCTCATGCTACATTACAAGAATTAGTAACTTACATGGGTAATTTCCCAAATATACAGTACAGTGGAATCATGACCACACTCCCTTTACATCTCTCTGCCTTAGATCAAGAAAAATATTTTGCACAAGTGTCAAACTATTATAATAGTCTTCCGAAAGCACCAATGTTATCTATGGGAATGAGTGATGATTATACTCTTGCTATAAAACATGGTGCGACTCATGTGAGAATTGGTACAGCATTGCTGGGCAAGCGGTAAAATACTGTTATGAATAAATTAAAGACTGAACTATTATTTATCGGCGGAGGCACTATGACTCAGGCAATGTTGCAAATGATACAGTACCCAGGGCGCATCGCGGTTTATGATTGTTGCGAGCAAGTCCTTGCATTAGTTAAGCAAAAATATAATGTACAGATATATCCTACACTTCCAAGTGAAATTAACAACTTACAGGCTGTGATATTAGCAATAAAACCACAAGATATTGAATCAGCCTGCTCCCAAAGCAGCCATGTACTAACTCCTCAATGCTTACTCGTTTCAATTGTAGCTGGAATTACCGTTTCCCAGTTAAAATTATTTTCCAAACACCAAGGTCCTATTATCCGAGCTATGCCTAACACACCGGCGAAAATCGGTAAAAGTGCGACTGTTTTATTTGGTCAATCTTTAACAGATGAAAATAAGAAATTTGCCCAATCAATCTTTAATCAAATTGGAAAATTATGGTGGATTGAGCAAGAAGAGTTACTCCATGCAGTAACAGCTATATCTGGTAGCGGTCCTGCCTATCTTTTTTATTTCATGAAAGCTTGGCAAGAAGAAGCTGAGGCGTTAGGGCTATCATCAAAGCTTGCAAGAGATTTGATTGCTGAAACTATACAAGGAGCACTAGTTCTAGCGAACGACAATAATTCCACACTCGATAATCTACTATCACAGGTTATTTCAAAAAGAGGCACTACAGAATCAGCAATTAACTATCTTGATCATCATGATATTTCATTACATTTTAGGCAAGCACTTAACACTGCTTACCGACGCTCGCAAAAACTTTCTGAGAGGTCTTCAAACTTATGAAATTTTCCATAGAAGACTCGATTGGCTTGGTTAAAGAACAGACAATTGCTTTAAACGATTCTTTCACGCTTGAATGCGGTAGCGTATTGGAAGACATTCAAATTAGATTTGAAACATATGGCACTTTAAATGAAGATAAAAGCAATGCAATTTATATTTGCCATGCTCTGTCTGGCAACCATCACGCTGCAGGATACCATACCATACATCCCAAACCTGATTTTGGATGGTGGGAAGTAGCGATTGGGCCCAATAAATCAATTGATACCAATCAATACTATGTTGTTTGTGCTAATAACCTAGGTGGGTGTCACGGCACCACTGGCCCTAGAACAATAAATAAAAAAACTGGGCAAGAATACGGGGAGGAATTTCCATTTGTAACGGTGCTTGATTGGGTCAATATGCAAAAAAAACTCATGATATCATTGGGGATTTCTAAATGGTTTGCAGTTATTGGAGGTAGTTTAGGGGGTATGCAGGCACTACAATGGTCAATCAGTTATCCTGATCTTTTGCATCATTGCGTATTAATAGCGAGTAGCGCTGAACTCTCTACGCAAAATATTGCTTTTAATGAAGTCGCCCGTAGTGCAATTCGTTGGGACCCCAACTTCCATAATGGTCTGTACCTCCAAAATGGGACTATTCCCGATAAGGGCCTTGCAATAGCGAGAATGTTAGGACATCTAACGTATATTTCCAGTGAAAGTCTAGCAGACAAATTTGGTCGAGAATTAATTGACAACGAATCGCATTACAATATAAATAAAAATCAATTTGAAATTGAACGATATTTGCATTACCAAGGAAATAAATTTGTAAAAGACTTTGATGCTCACACCTATCTTCGCAATTCTAAAGCACTGGATTATTATGATCCATCAACAAAATTTGCAGGAAGTCTGGCCAAGGCGCTCGCACATGTACTTTCTAATTTTTTTATATGCTCTTTCACCAGTGATTGGAGATTTCCACCAGCACATTCAGAAAAAATTGTCCAAGCACTAGTGCAGAATAAAAAATCAGTAAGTTATGCCTCTATTCCTTCTACAATAGGGCATGACGATTTTTTAGTTGACAATCAACCATTTTTAGAATTATTAAAAACCTATCTCACCCCCTCGCGCTATGCGTAAAGATTTTGCAATCATTGAAAATTGGATTTCCTCTCAAAGCCATGTAGTAGATTTAGGTTGTGGGGATGGCGAGCTTTTTCATTTACTCCAAATCAAAAAACAGGTACATGGGTATGGGGTTGAAAAGGATCTTAAAATGATACGCTGTTGTTTGGAGCGAAAGGTTCCGGTACTTCAACAGGATATTGAGTATTGGGTAAAAACAGTCTCAAATCAATCTATTGATTATGTGATTTTATCAAATTCAATTCAAACACTCAAGAGACCAGATTTTACTATGCAAGAAATATTAAGGATAGGTAAACAAGCTATCATTTCGTTTCCAAATATGGCCTATTGGCATTGTAGATGGTATCTGGCTATAAATGGGAAAATGCCCATGTCAAACACTTTACCAGAACAATGGTATGAATCAAAAAACATTCATTTATGCACCATTACCGATTTTGAAAATCTTTGTCAAGATTTAAAAGTAACCATTCGGGCAAAAAAATACATACAGGGCATTCCATTACTAAAACAGGTACATCCTAATTTATTTTGCGAATCAGTAATTTATCTTTTAGATGGAAATCAAGATTATGAAGGGGATTTTTGTTGCCCCATTCTCACATCGTAACTAACTGCTATATTTCTACCTGAACTTTTAGCTTTATATAACGCAATATCTGCAAGCGATAAATACTGGTGAGGATTTTCATTTTTTTCAGGGATTTTAGCATACACGCCAACGCTTATTGATAAAGTACCAAATTCAGATTGGGCATGTGGGATATTAAGATCTGTAATTGCTTGTTTAAGTCTATTTGCTAACAACAATGCTGTTTCTTGATTGGTACTTGAAAGTACTGTTGCAAACTCCTCACCTCCAAATCGAGCGACTAGATCTCCCGGTCTACAGAGTACTTGAGTGAAGGCATACGCGATAGAGCGTAATGCGTCATCCCCATTGAGATGCCCATAAAAATCATTGTATTTTTTAAACCAATCCACATCTATAATCATTACTGCAATGGAATATCCTTGTCTGAGGGCTCTTGAGTATTCTCGCTCTAGATGATTTTCTAATGTTCTTCGATTCGCGATTCCGGTCAGGTAATCAGTTGATGATTCTTCAATTAATTGTTTATTTGCTACCAGTAATTGTCGGTTTAGGTTTTCATTCAAAGTCTGCAACCTGACTCCTAAATTAACATTACTAATAATAAATCGAGAATAAAGGAAAAAAGAAACTAAATAAATAACCAAAATAAATTCCAAATTATTAAACAAATGATGATTCATATATAGATATATAATTGAAGGCGCAATCACCAGTGTTGAACTTATAATAAAACTTCTAAAACTATATAAATAAAATCCTAAATTCATTGAAACAACAAATAATTGAATAAATATAAATGTTACTGACGAGGAAGGAGAAATAGTTATAAACCATAAGAACGACATTCCCCAGAGAAAAGAAATACTTACCAATAGAAATAAAAAACGCTGCTCTATTTCATAGATAGCCGTTCTCCCAAAACGAGAAAAAAACGCTCTCGTTAATCGATACATATAAAAACTCACCACAGAAATACTGGCCACCCACAATATGCCAAATAAAAATAAATCCTTAATAATGAGACCGAATAAAAAAACGCTACTCAATAGACCTTGAAATACTAACGCATTGCCTTGCCCTTTAAAAAGGTAAAACAACCTTCGTAATCTCACCCGATCACTAATCTCAAGATTACAATCTGAGGTGTCTATTATCCTAAATAAATACATACTAATAATGTTACATATTAAACGATATTAATGGTAAAATGGAAACCAATTCAAAGAGAAACATTAATTAAATGGGAGCAAAATGAATATTAAAGCCAAGCCTATGAGTACAAGTGAAGTAGTGAAAGAAATCGCTACTCGAACCGAACTATCCAGTTCAGAAGTAAAAAAAATCATCGAATCATTAAAAAATTTAATGATTGAGCAACTGAACGACTCAGCTGTTCGGCAATTTGTGATTCCAGGAATCTTAAAACTTAAAACTGTTGAAAAACCAGCCGTTCCAGAACGCAAAGGAATCAACCCCTTTACAAAACAGGAAACTATCTTCAAGGCAAGACCTGCAAAAAAAATTGTTAAGGCTTCAGTTTTAAAAGCTCTTAAAAATTTATAGTAACCTAAAACAGCCAATCTCCTCGAAGGTCTTACTAGAGTACCTTGTTGAGGTCACACGCATTGCTGTAACCGCAGGTGAATTAATCTTATCACTTAAAAAAAGCGGTAATTTAGATATTCAAACAAAAGTTAATAACACCCCAGTAACTACTAGCGACATTGAAGCAGATAAATTTATCAGAAAAGAATTGCATAGCGATTCTATTAGACATTTTCCAATAATTTCTGAAGAGTATCCCTATTTCCCAAGCTGGGATGAGAGGAAGAATTGGGATCATGTTTGGCTAGTAGATCCGTTAGACGGTACAAGAGAATTTATAAAAGGGTCTGATGATTATACGGTTAATATTGCTCTGATTGAATTTGGAGTACCAGTATTAGGGGTGGTATATGCCCCTGCAATTAATACTCTTTACTACGCAACGAAATATTCAAACGCGTTTAAACAAGTTGTGAACAATAAAATTAAAATCAGTTCCAAAGAAATTAATTTTGAATCATTCACTGTAGTTGGGAGTAAGAGCTGGAGAGATCAGGAGACGGAGATGTATCTGTCAAAACTTCCTAACTACACATTTAAAGGTATGGGTAGCTCTCTTAAACCTTGTTTAATAGCTGAAGGGGCTGCTGATCTGTATGTTAGATTTGGCACGACCTGTGAATGGGACACGGCGGCATCTCACTGCATTCTAAGCGCGTCAGGTGGGGAAATTTTCTCTCAAAGTGGCGCTATACTTACCTATAATCAGAAGGAAGATTTTATAAACCCACCATTTATCGCTGTTGGTGATTTAAACTGGAATTGGAAAAAGTATTTATAGTAATGTATACTGTAACAGAGGATATATAAAAAAAATGAACAATTCAAATAATTTCAATCCCTTTGATGACTTTATAGAGCAAAGTGATGACACGACTACAGACACTACATCAAAAGCTTCAAAATACTCGCCAGATCATAACACTAGTCTGATGTCAAAAATTGACGATATTAAACTAAATCAACAATTAAAAAAATCTATTAGTTTTTTGGAAGACGAAGAATAGTAATTTGCTTTATCTTTTTTAAGAACAACAGTACTGGTACAATTGAGACCATTGAGCCAATAAATAGAGTTTTATAGCCGTACAGTTCAACAACCCACCCAGTTTGGGTAGCGATAATCTTACCAATCAATACTGAAAATGAGCTGACAACGGCATAATGAGTTGCGGTTGATTCCTTCTGAACTAATAAAGACATGAATGCAATCAAAGAAGTGCTTGCGATTCCAGTGCAAAAGTTTTCTATTGACATTGCAAAAAATAACACGTAGCTATTTACCGGTGTTACGTAGAGCATTAGATACACAGCATTACTTAATGCAGCTAATAAACCACCTATCCACATACTGGTATATAAACCACAGTATTTGATAATCAACGCCCCTATTCCATTTCCAATTAAAATAATATATAACGCCACTGCACTTGCACTGCCAATTTGAATTTTGCTATACCCAAGATCCATAAAAAAAGGTCTTGCCATTACAGCAATTAATAAATCAGAAATTCTATAAAACATAATCAAAAGTATGATAAATATGACAACTCTCCACTTACGTTCTGCAATTTGAATTAGATTTAAATATAATTGCTTACAGGCATTAATGGGTTGCATAGTCCTGTATATGACTTGTGCATTCTTTTCATACGGCAAATACAAAGCAATCAATGCAAGGAACAAAATAATAATTCCGATAAGATCAAATAACACATCCCATGAGTACCAAGACACCAAAATAAGTGAAACAGAAGATGAAAGTAACAGACCAAAGCGATACCCAACTTGGTATAAGGTAATCATGACGCCTTGATCACAATATTCAGGGCATTCAATTCTCCAGGCATCAACTGACATATCCTGCAGAGTAGACACAAAACCTAGCAGTAATAGTAACACTACAATATTTACAATAGAAAATGTTTCGCCAATTGAGTTAACAGAAATACTATGTAGCAGCAAGCCAATCAAGACCTGACAAAATATTATCCAATATTTTCTTAATTGAGTATGGCTAGTTTTAACTGGCGACCAATCACATAGAGGAGAATAAGTAAATTTAATTGCATAAATCAAAGTAATCCCACTAATAAGACCAATGTTGGTCATCGATACACCTAACTCTTTCAACCAAATCACGGTAGTGGAAAAGACTAACCCATAAGGTAAACCACATGAAAATCCGAGAAAGCTCATATGAAGACGGTAAGATAATTTTTGATTGAGCATATTTAGATTTATAATATAACCGAAATGGATAATTTTATATCATACTGCCTCTCCCAAGATATAATTAAATTTGGAACATTTACCCTTAAGTCTGGCAGAACTAGCCCATATTTTTTTAATAGTGGTGCATTTTATCAAGGTAAGACTTTATCAAGACTTATTGATGAATACGCAAAGCTTATTCTGAGAGAGAATTTGTCATTTGATATATTCTTTGGGCCTGCTTATAAAGGTATTTCACTAGCGAGCGGATTAGCATTACACTTCGCGGAACGGTATTCAAAAAACTATTCTTTTTGCTACGATCGAAAAGAAATTAAGAATCATGGTGAAGGTGGTAAATTTGTTGGGGCACCATTAGCGGGAAATTTATTAATTATTGACGATGTTGTTACTGCAGGCACTACTTTGCAAGAGCATATTCAAACACTTATTAAAAAATCTGAAATAAATATAGTTGGAATAATTATCGCTTTTGACCGAATGGAACGATTAGAAATCAGTGAAACACACTCAATTCCTATCTACTCCATTACAGATGCCAATCAACTGTTAAAAACTCTACAGAATAGCTCTAATTTATCGTATTTAGAGCAGGCAAAAACACTAGAAGCTCATTTAGCATTGTATCGTAGATAAAAAACTGTTAAAATATAGTTGTGAAAAGCTACAATCTCGTATTTATTTTTTTCTTACTCTTTGCATGTGTAGCAAAATCCGGAAATCTTTACAAATGGACAGATAAAGAAGGCAAAGTGCATATCAGCGACACAATTCCGAGCTCAGTGGCAGTAGGTGGTTACGACATCATCAACCAAGATGGAAAGGTTATAGATAAGATTGAGAGAGTTAAATCAGCTCGAGAACTTGAGCTCGACAATCAAAATAAACTCAAACAAGTTGACCAACAACGAACTGCTAATATACAAAAAAGAAGGGACCAGCAAATACTAAGTTTATACACAACTGAACATGACATCACCGAAAGAAAAACAAACCAACTCAATATCATCAATCAATCAATTTCTATTTTAGAAAAAAATATTGATTCAAATAAGCTGGTAATTGAAAAATATGAAGCTCAAATCGCTGACTACAATTCTAAAAACAAACCAATACCTCTTGAACTCACCAATGATTACAATACTATAAAAAAAGATATTAAATATAGAACTGAAAAAATTGACTCAATGAAACTTGAGTATAAAAACATTGAAAAAAGGTTTGAAGAAGATTTGATTAGATTTAAACAGCTCAAGAAGCAATAATATCAGTACCTTTAGCGGTTATTGAATCGCATATTTTTACAATTCTTTTCTCCTCTGAATTAGAGTCAAGCGCGTCAATTGCACAATTAATTTTAGGTACCATGCCACTATGTATCACTCCACTCTCAATGAGAGAAAGCGCGTCTTGTACGGTCAATGAATCTAAAATATTCCCATTCCCATCTTTCACTCCTACAACATTGGTAATTAAATAAAATTTGCTCGCGAGTAACGATTTTGCCATCGCTCCCGCGCAAGAATCTGCATTAATGTTAACTATATCAGATACACTATCTATGCCATATGGTGCAATAACCGGAAGTAATTGTGAAGTAGTTAATTGCCTAATTAATTTGTTATCAATATATGTTACCGTCCCAACCATACCATAACGATTTTGATCTATAATTTCTGCTTTAATACAAAATGAATCTGCGGCATTTACTCCTACCGCTCTAGGTGGTTTTCCATGCCGGACAAACCATTTATTCAAAGACATCACCAATGCATGATTTTGCTGTAAAAGAGCCTCAACAATGATTGATTCTGAGCCTTTAGGTGTGTACCGCAATCCATCTATAAAAGTATTTTTAAAGCCTGCAGCAATAAATTTACTTTGGATAGTGGGACCTGCTCCATGTACAATCACCAGTGAACGATTTTCACTGTAATGTGCTAAAGCTCCAATGACTTCTTCGTAAGAGTCTTCATTAATAGCATTACCTCCAATTTTCACCACCTCTATCTTGCTCATGATTAAAAAGGGAGTTCAATAATTGGATTTACCTGCAACAGTACGGATTTAAATTTTTCTTGCACCCAACGCAAATTATCAACTGTATCACCTTCAAATCTCATAACTATACTAGGTGTGGTATGAGAGGCACGGACTAAGCCCCAACAATGTTGATACTCCACTCTAATACCATCAAGCATATTTACTTGAGCAGGTTGAAACTGGTCTGCTAATTGCATAAATTTCTCCATAAATATAATTTCATCACCTTCGGGCATGGTAACGAGTATCTCATGAGTACATGCTCGCTCGGGTATTGAGAGTAATACATGTGAATTATTTTCTTTTGATAATATTTTCAATAATCGTGCTGCTGAGTACAGCCCGTCGTCAAAACCATACCAACTATCATTAAAAAATACATGCCCGCTCATCTCACCACCGAGTAGTGCATGTTGTTTAAGAATTTCAGTTTTTATGTAAGAATGCCCAGTCTTGGACATTACTGGAATTCCAGTCAGTTGTTTGATATGTCGCTCTAAGGAGGGGCTACACTTGACATCAAAGACAATCGAAGCGCCGGGGTGTTGGCCCAACACTTCAGTGCAGTATAACGCAAGTATATCGTCAAGCATAATAATTCTTCCTAGCTCATCAACAACTCCAAGTCTATCTCCATCTCCGTCAAACGCAATGCCGACTAATGCTTTTCTTGACACCACTTCATGAATAAGATCCTTAAGGTTTTCTGGTTTACTTGGATCTGGATGGTGGGCAGGAAATGTACCATCAACAGTATCATACAATGCATGGACATCACATCCCAAAGAAGTAAATAATGAGCTTGCAATAGAGGCTGTAGCTCCATGCGCAGGATCTAACACTACTGGTATAGAGCGCAGTGTGCCAATATCGGCCACGATGCGAGCTACATATGGAGCACAAGCATCAATAGAAACTATATCCGATTTTTGTGCGCTTTTCAAAGTTGACTGATTAACGCTACTATCACCATTGACAATGGCATGGTACAAACTGATAATACTTTCTTGAAAATACGATTTATAATCCTGAACTATTTTTAAACCATTATATTGCACCGGGTTATGGCTACCCGTAATCATAATTCCATTTGCAACTCCCAAATAATAGATTGCAAAATACAGTATAGGCGTCGGCACTAATCCAATAGAAAATACCTTCATTCCACCTTTCTGTAAACCAGTAATTAATGCATCAGATAATCGTGGAGAAGACAATCTACCGTCAAACCCAACCACAATTTTTTTAATTGCGCATTGGCTCGCAAAGACCAAACCGATTTTATAACACAATTCTTCAGTCAATAGCTCGTCTACTACACCGCGTATATCATAAGCTCTAAAAATAGAACGGAGTAACTTATTATTTTTTTCCAGTATGACCAAACCCTCCCAGACCTCTTACTGATTCTTCTTTAAATTGATCTACAACTTTAAATTGTAATTGCGTTATTTGTACAAAAATAAGCTGAGCGATTCTATCTTTCGGCTCAATAACATAGGGAGAATCACCACAATTCCACAAGACAGCAATAATTTCATTTTGGTAATCACTATCTATAATCCCTACACCATTAGCTAATAAAATACGATGTTTGATAGCTAGACCAGATCGCGGAGCTAGTAAAGACATTATTGAAGGATTGTTTGTATGGATCGCAACTCCAGTTGGGATAGATACAGTGGTATTCGGGTCAATGGTGACTGGTTGGGATACGGAGGCTCTCAGATCTACCCCTGCTGAACCAACGGTAGCATATTTTGGGATATCATCCCTAGTAATCACTGTACCAAGTAGCCGTAATTCAACAAATGAATTATCCATGTGACACCTCATAGACAAGCTCTAGTAATTTCCTAGAAAGCGATCTCTTTGATTGCTTTGGAAAATGACTACTGCCTCCTTGCCAAAAAACAGTTACTTCATTAAAGTCACCGCCAATACCGCATTGCTCAGGAGCATCTCGACCTACCTTATTAGCGACGATCATTTTTAATTTCTTTTCACGAAGTTTTCGTAAAGCTTGGTTTTCAAGATCCTCACATTGTGCACAAAATCCAACAGAAAATAAATCTGGATACATGTGCGCAACTTCTGAAAGAATATCTTTTGTTTGAGTTAACGTTAGTGTAAAAGTATTACCTAATTTATTTTTTGATAATTTTCCATCTAAAACAACCTGGGGAGAATAATCAGATACTGCAGCGCACCCAATAAAATAATTGGCTTTTGAGACAAATTGAAAGGTCGCTTCATACATCTCTTCTGCGGTTTGCACTTGGACCAAATCCACTCCGTATGGTGGTGATAAAGATGTTGGACCACTGATTAAGGTAACTTGAGCTTCTGCATCATGGGCAACGCTAGCAAGTGCATACCCCATTTTTCCACTACTTCTGTTGCCAATAAATCTAATTTCATCAATCGGTTGATAGGTAGGTCCAGCGGTGATTACAATTCTAGAATTTTTATAATTGACTTGATTATAAAAATCCTCTAATTCTAAAATAATAGCATCTGGTTCAGTCATACGACCCATACCAACTTCACCACAAGCAAGCTCTCCTGACTCAGGCCCTAGTTGACGCCAGCCCAACTGGTTGATCTTACTTACATTGCTTTGTAGCGATGGGTTATTCCACATCTCAACATTCATTGCTGGCACAAACCAACAAGGCGCATGTGTTGCTAGTAAGGTAGCGCCGATAAGGTCGCTTGCATCACCATTAGCTATACTTGCAATTCGATTTGCCGTTGCAGGGGCTACCAAGATTATATCCGCCCATCTTGCATACTTAATGTGATCCATCGCAATATCAAATATGCTAATAGTTACTTTTTCACCGGTTATGCTCTCAAAGGTAAGTGGTGTAATAAACTTAGTCGCCGACTCACTCATAATCACCTTAACCTGACAGCCATGATCTATTAACGCTCTAGCTAAAATACAGCTCTTATATGCTGAAATACTGCCTGTAACAATGAGCAATAATTTTTTTCCTTGCATTGACATATAAAATATTCTACCACTACACTAATATTTAAGTATTTTACTCATGGAATAATTGCATCAAAACAATACAATATTCTAAAAGGAGAAAATTATGAATACTAGATACTATATAAGTAGCAAAGAAATTGAATCACAAGTAAAAGAAGTGGGGTGTGAAATGATGACTACCGTAGATTTACTTGGGTTTGCATTATATCCAAGAAAAACATTTTTTGTCAGACAACGATTAGCTAAAAAATTACTTTCAAAAACACAAAATGATCTTTCTTATTTTTTTTCTACAAATTCAGCTGAATTTCAAAAAAATACTGGTCTAGATAATTCAATTTACTTTTCATTTAGAGCAGTGAGAGAGCTTTTAGAACGCGCGTTATGCCAAGAGTTGACAGAACGAGAAGCCCTTAGTTCTTCTGAAAAAACCAGGAGATTGCTGAGTAGTAAACTTAGATTTTATAAAGTTGAAGTTTTTGTTTGTCTATATCTAAACAGCCAGTATCAACTATTGGAATTTGAACAGCATGCTAAAGGAACGGTGCATGGAACATTTGTACATCCAAGAGAAATCGTAAAACGCGCATTGGAACTTGGTAGTTCGGCAGTAATAATCGCACATAATCATCCATCTGGAGAAGTTGAGCCAAGTAAAGCAGATATTACTATCACAAAACAAATTCATGAAGCCTTAAAACTTGTAGAAATTACTTTACTGGATCATATGTTAATAGGAGGAAATAAAGTTGTATCCTTTGCTGAGCAAAATCTTTTCTAGTATCCCTACCGTATGTTTAATCTGTGACTTTGAAGAGTGTTTAGACTCAACTATCTGTCAACGCTGTTTGACATATCTTGAAATTAGAGACTTTGGGTGCGTTGGCTGTGGTGCGACTACTAATCTTACTTATTGCGATGTATGTCTACAAAATAATAGTATTACTCTAGCTATTTCAATTTTTAAATACCGAGCCGTAGCCAAACTCTTAGTAAACAAACTAAAATTCACAAAACAACATGGGATTGCTAAAACTATGGCAGAATTAATGATTTACCATATCACTCGTTCATGCCCAACACCAGATATTATCACTTCGGTACCACTCCATCCTATAGATTTTATTTTAAGAGGACATAATCAAAGTGCACTTCTAGCATCAGCGATTTCTGATTTTTTCCCGAAACAGAAAAATATCTATCAACCAAATATACTACAAAAAATACGGAGAACAAAGAAACAGCGATTACTTAACCGGGAACAGAGATTGGTTAACTTGCAATGCGCTTTCACCTGTAAACCACTACCACCAAATTCTACTATAGCTATTGTCGATGATGTAATAACCACTGGAAGTACTACTCAGACATTAGGTAGAATTCTGAAGCTGCAGGGAGCAAAAGATGTATATGTATGGTCATTTGCCCATGGCTAACATGAGAATTATCGCTATTGAGATGCCAAGTAGCACATGCGACTTAAATGCCTTAATTGCAAGTACCGGATATTGTGTTGATACCAACAGTAATTGGTAGAAAAAGAATATCACTATGGTAATGATAAGCAACACAAGGTACACTCCTGGCAAAAGTAATACAAAATAACCATAGAGAAGCCATCCAAGTATAAATAATAAATCGAGTATGACTATAGCGGGGACAATCACACTTCGTAATAATACCGCAAGTGATTTTACATTTACTTTACAATCTTCTTTAAGGTCTGCTATCGCATATTGGGTGTCATAAAGTATTACCCATAGTATAGTTATTATTGATAGCATAATGCAAGATGAATCAATGTATCTCTGTGTTGCTAAAGAAGCGCAGGGCACGACCAGAGAAAAAGTTACACCTAACACAAGTTGTGGATAATTACTGACTCGTTTAACTAATGGATAAAGCATGGTGCCAAGAAGTGCAAAAGGTACGATGTACCATATCTGCACTGGCAAAGAGAAAGCTATTATCATTGAGGCCATTAAAAAACAAAGGAATATTGCTACCGCAAAACCTACCGTTGCTTGCTTATTTGCAAGGGGCCTATGTTTCGTTCTCTCTATATGTAAGTCAATATTCCTATCCCAAATATCGTTGATTACACAACCTGCACTACGCATCGTAAACGCACCTATGCAAAATATAATGGAAACAATAAGATTAGGTGTGCCTTCACCTATGATTATAAGCATCCATAACGCAGGTATAACTAGCAATAACCAGCCAACTGGATTTGTAAATCTAATTAATTCTAAAAAACTTTGAATATCATTAATTTGCCGATTATTCATAGCAGTGTGATATTTCTTAAATCGGGATATTGCTTAAACCAAATTGAAAACGCATGGGCTGCTTGTTGGATAAGCATGCCTTTACCATCAAAGCACTTAGTGATATTTTGTTGCCTCGCAAGTTGTAAAAAAGATGTTTCGGTTTGGTCACTATGATAATTTAAATCATAGCAAATCAAATCAGAATTAAGAAATGGCTGAAGAAAATTATTATCCACACTTCGGGAGAGTGCGCAAATAACTATATGATGACTGGAAATCTGATCTAGCGCGCTTACCGAAACCCAAGGATCAAATCGCTTTGCCACAATTTCAGCTTTTTGGATTGTTCTATTCCAAATTGATATTTTTGATATTTTTGCAGAAATTAATGCAGGGATTATCCCAACACTTGCACCTCCTGCCCCTATGATAAATACATCTTTATCTTTTAATGTTACTTTGCAATTATCAAGCAAATCATCGACAAATCCATGCCCGTCAGTATTGTACCCCCAGAGTTTATTTTCTTTTTTATAAATTGTATTAACGGCTTGTGACATTTCTGCGTACGCGTCTTCAACATGGTCAACCATTTGAAAGGCACGATGTTTGAATGGAATTGTTACATTCATCCCATAACCACCGGAGTTAAAAAATTCTTCTACGGTTTTTTCAAAATCTTCTAGTGGTGAGTAGATTTTTTCATAGCTGATTTGAAGATCAAATTGTTTGGCAAACTGTAAGTGAATAGTGGGAGATGCACTATGAGAGATAGGATTGCCAATCACTGCAAGTCTTACCATAACTACTTAGAAAGTAATTGGGCGATCGTAAGCGCTCCATAAGAAATAATCGCTCGCGCGCCAGCTCGCTTAATTGAAGTTAAAGTTTCCACAAGCATATCATGTATAGTAAAGGCGCCGGCCTGCGCCCCAAAAGCTATCATTGCATACTCGCCACTTACCTGATAAGCGTAGATTGGGGTTTCGAATTCTTTAGAGAGGTCTGCAATGATATCAAGATATGGCAAAGCAGGTTTTACCATAATCATATCTGCGCCTTCTTCAATATCTAAACGAGCTTCAAGCAATGCTTCCCTACGATTAGCAAAATTCATTTGGTAGGTTTTTTTTGAAGCACCGCGCAGTTGAGTATTGCTTCCTGAAGCATCTCTAAAAGGACCATATAAAGAGGACGCGTACTTAGCGGCATAGGAAAGAATTAAGATATCTGAATGCCCTTCCCGTTCGAGTGCCGCACGAATTGCCCCAATCCTACCATCCATCATATCTGACGGAGCGATAATTTGAGCACCTGCATGCACTAGACTTAATGATTGTTTAATTAGTACTTCAATAGTGGCATCATTATCTATCACACCTGCTGAGGTAAGAATTCCATCATGCCCATGTGTGGTGTAGGGATCCAGTGCGACATCACAGATAATGGCTAATTCGGGGAAATTTTTTCGTAATATCTGCACTCTTCGCTGTACAAGCCCAGATGGGTTATACGCCTCTTCACCTTTTTCTGATTTGCGATGGGTAGGAATATTCGGAAATAATGCAATGGCATTAACACCACACGCACAACATTGTTCAGCTAATTCTAATAAATCTTTTTCACCAAGTCTATAGACATTAGGTAAAGTAGCAATAGCTTCTTTCTGTTTTTCCGCATCGGTAATAAAAATAGGTTGGATTAAGTCTTTTGGAAGTAATGTGGTTTCACTATTTAAACTCCGTATCGCGACATGACTTCTAGTTCTGCGCAGTCTAGTTAACGGATACTTCATAGCCAATCACGAGGTTTAAAATATAAAGAGATCAGCTCTTTTTCATGTTCATTTAGTGAAAACTGATAGTGCCAATGGGTTTCAGGTGGCAAGGACATTAAGATAGACTCAACTCTCCCCTTGCTCTGAATACCAAACAATGTACCTCGATCATAGAGAAGATTAAATTCAACATAACGCCCTCTTCGGAAACATTGAAATTGTCTTTCACGATCATTCCACAATTGCGAACTTCGTTTTTTTACTATTGTTGTATAACTAAGTTGAAATGAACTAGCGAGTGACTGGATAAACATCATGGTGGTGTTTAAATCAACTAACGAAAAATCATCAAAAAATATCCCGCCCACCCCTCTCGTCTCATTACGATGAGGTAGAAAAAAATATTTGTCACACTGCTTTTTAAATTGATCATATAGTTCTTTACCAAACAAATCACAAGTTTGTTTTGCGTAATTATGCCATAGCTTACAATCTTCTTGATATGGAATATAGGGCGTCAGATCATACCCACCACCAAACCAAGTTAGGTAAGAATCATCGTTTTGGACAGTAAAAATCCTGAAATTAGCGTGACAAGTAGGAACATGGGGATTTTTAGGGTGCATAACTAACGAAACGCCGCATGCTTGCCATTTTTTACCGACCAGTTCTGGTCGGGTTGCGGTAGCACTAGCAGGAAGTGAATTACTTGACACATTTGAAAAATTAACACCACCTTTTTCAAATATTTCCCCTTGTGAAATTACTGAAGTTACACCATACCCTAATTCAGATTTCCAATTATCATGAATAAAATTTACCTTCTGCTCAAGGTCGCCTAAGCTTGTGATAATAGCACTATGGATTTGCTTAAATTCCGTTTGACAAAACAAAAAATCATCTTTATTAGTGCTAAGCATATCCAAGGGCAATCATGTTCTAATATATTCCCCGTTGCTAACGAGACGAATAGGTGTTGGATTAGCTAATCCGCCTACTTCACCGGAAATCACGCAATCCACCGCACCACTAAACTGTAACATGAACTGTTTGTAATCTCGGATTGGTTTATCACCTGAGAGATTGGCACTCGTTGAGAACAGTGCGCCATTGCAAAATAAACAAAGTTGCTTAACGGATGGGTCATTGGTAAATCGTATTGCGATAGTGCCATCTCGTGCTACTAAATGTCGAGGTGTACTTTTACTTGCGGGAACAACCCAAGTAGTTGGACCAGGCCACCCAGATAACATCTCATGATTTTCTAACAAGTATGCCATGGATACAAAATTCCTAAAGTAGTACAAATCGCTTGCTACAATAATTAATTTTTTATCGTCAACTCTATTTTTAATAATTTGTACCTTATGAATCGCATTTATATTCATAGGGTTTCCTGCCAAACCCCACACCGCTTCAGCAGGATACGCAATTATGCCACCTAACCGATATACCGCACTTGCACGAACAAATTCGGTGTTGTTATTGCTTTTCATTTTTAACTGTTTTTTTTCTTTTTGAAGTCTTAAGCGCAGGAGTTTCTTTAGGAGTTTCTTTAGGAGTTTTTTTTACAGTTTTTTTTGTGGCTTTTTTTACGATTTTTTTTGCCCGTTTAAATCTTGCAAATCTTGATATTGGAGTTTTTTCCACTATCTGCACACACTCTGCCAGCGTAAGTGTTTTTGGGTCTAGTATTGTTTTTGGGATGCGGACATTTCGGTCTGGAGTTGCGATATACGCTCCATACATCCCGTTTAATATTTTTATTTCTGAATCTGCAAACTCTTTTATAATTTTATTCTTATCAAACTCTCTTCTTTCATTTATAAGTACTAAGACATCTTCAAGTTTAATAGTAAGTGGATTTTTATCTTTGATTGAAATATACTTAGTCTTGTCAAATCGCACATATGGCCCAAATGAACCTACTCCAACCGTGACAGCCTCTCCCGATTCATCTTTACCTAATTCTTTTGGTAGCGTACAAAGATCAAGCGCAAGTTCAAGAGTAACATCATTGCTTTTCATGCCTGGCAGTAATGGTCCAAAAATTGGCTTTTCAACATCTTCTCTTGTTCCAATTTGTACATGAGGGCCATACCTTCCATACCGAACAGTTACTTTTCTTCCAGAAACCGGATCAACTCCTAGATTTCTTTCCTTAATCGCTTCTTCGCGAGTAACTGAAATATCTTTTTCTTTGACTTGATTTGAAAATTCATTCCAAAATTCATTCAGTATTGGCAGCCACTCAGTTTCTCCTCTACTAATTTCATCAAGGGTATCTTCAAGTTTTGCAGTAAACCCATAATCAACATACTTATGAAAGTGGTTACATAAAAAATCGTTCAAGACAACACCAGTGTCAGTTGGCTTGAACTGCTTCTCTTCGAGGCTGACATATTGCCGGCTTACTAAGGTTGAAATTATACTCGCATACGTTGATGGCCTACCTATGCCGTACTCTTCAAGAGCCTTTACCAGAGAGGCTTCAGAGTAACGAGGAGGGGGCTCAGTAGAATGCTCAGTACTCCGTGGTGATTCACAACCAACGTTTTCACCTTGATTAAATTCTGGGATAATAGTTGACTCATCACTTGCTGATTCTGAAGAATTTGAGACTTCTTCATTTGAAATTTGATACACGGACATAAATCCAGGATGGAGGATTTGAGAGCCAGTCGCTCTAAAGATAAATCGATTAGCAACTTCAAAATTTACAGCTGAGGTTTGAATGGTTGCGTGAATCATTTGAGAGGCAACTGCTCTTCTCCATATTAGTTGATACAACCTAAATTGCTCTGGTTCTAGGTAGGTTTTGATAGAATCTGGTGTGATTTCTGCAGACACTGGTCTAATTGCCTCATGTGCTTCTTGAGAGTTTTTTGACTTATTAACAAATTGCCGAGGATGCTCTGGAAGATATTCTTTCCCATAGATTGAACCAATTACAGCACGGATTGATTTAATCCCCTCATCAGACAATCGGGTTGAATCAGTTCTCATATACGTAATTAGTCCTGTAGTAGTCCCGCCAATACTCATCCCCTCATAGAGTTTTTGTGCTATCTGCATGGTCCGTTTAGTACCAAAACCAAGCTTTCGCACAGCTTCTTGCTGTAATGTACTGGTAGTAAATGGTGGGGCACTTTGACGCTTTCTAATTTTTTTTTCAACTTCAGAAACAACTGCAATTCCATTTGAAGTTTCGTTAATTTTTTGAACACAGGCATCGACATCTTCTGAGTTAGCAAAATGAAATTGGTCAATTTTTTTGTCATCTATTTTAATAAGCTGCGCGGTGCATTTTTGCTTACTATCTGATATAAAATCGCTAAATATTTTCCAATATGGTGTCGATTTAAAACTTTCAATTTCACTCTCTCGTTCAACTATCATTCGTAGCGCTGGGCTTTGAACTCTTCCTGCTGAAAGACCGTATCGTATTTTTTTCCACAGTAATGGAGAGAGGTTAAAGCCGACTAAATAATCAAGAATTCTTCTCGCCTGCTGAGCGTTAACGAGATGTGGCGATATAGCACGAGGATGCTGAATAGCTTCAAGCACAGCTGGTTTAGTGATTTCATTAAATACTACCCTATGCACTTCTTTATTTTGAAGTAGGCCTTCCTTGGTGAGTATTTCATTAATATGCCAAGAGATTATCTCACCCTCTCTATCTGGATCAGTAGCAAGATAGAGTGTGGTAGCGTCTTGTACTGCTTCCCGGATCGCATCTAAATGTTTTATATTCTTTTCAATTAATTCATAGGTTGGTTCAAAATTATGCTCTGTATTAACTGCACCGCTCTTGGGCAATAAATCTCGAACATGGCCATATGAAGCTAAAACAGTATATGAATCACCAAGATACTTAAGTAATGTTTTACATTTTGCTGGAGATTCTACGATAAGTAAGTTTTTGCTCATATTTTTTTATAATCACCATCAAGTGACTTAGTTATCAATCCAGCACATTCTAACTCAATTAAACCCGCTAGAATTTTATCAGTTTGTAATTTTGTTGTCAACTGCAACTGTAGATCCGTGAATGTTACCGATGGAATAGCCACATATAGTTCTTTAGCTAGATCTGAAATTAAGATATTCGCATCTAAAGAAGGAGGTATGATATTTTTTCTAACGATATCTTTTGGAACTGATATTGTGTCGTAGATATCGCTTGGTTTTGTAATTAAACCAGCATAATGGTTGCGAATCAATTGATGGCAACCGGCATGACGATCTGTGTGTATAGAACCAGGTACCGCAAATACCTCTCTAGATTCATTCTGAGCTAGTCTTGCTGTAATAAGTGACCCGCTTTTCACCCCAGCTTCAATCACTACAACAACTGAACTTAGTCCAGCAATGATTCTATTACGAATTGGAAAATGGTGGGGTAATGGTGGGGTATGAAGTGGGTATTCACTAACCAATAACCCTTGTGTGGCAATTTTTTCAGAAAGTGTGTAATTAGATTTTGGGTAAACAATATCTAGCCCATGACCAACTACTGCAATAGTGTAACCATAACAAAGCGCCCCAGAGTGCGCATTCGCATCCACTCCTTTTGCTAAGCCGCTCACCACCACCCAACCCTCCTGCGCATACGATTTACTGAAAGTGTTCGCTAATTCATTAGATTGTTCAGAAGCTTGGCGACTACCCACAATCGCTAAACATGGTTTGTTAATAACATCAATAACTCCGCGGGCAAATAAAACTAACGGAGGATCAGCAATGTTAGCTAACGCAGCTGGGTAATGTGCGTCACCATAAACAACGACATGATTGCTTTCTTGTTCTAACCAATGCTCAAGATCATTGCTATGTATACTAATAGTTGGGAAATTAAATTGATTCTTTTTACAAATAAAGGTAACGACATCTTTTAAATTTTTTAAATCACAAAGAATATCTTGAACCGAGGAAATGTTTGATTGAAATAGTCTATGACTAGAATCATGATTTGCATCAATTTGCTGTTTCAGAAATCGTACTAATGAGTTTCTTATATTACTTTGTAAGGATACTGCACAAAGTAATGGAACAGTTTCCTGAGTTTGTAACTGAATTGTTTTCAATATTATTTTGTATTAACTAAATCAAATTTTCTAATGTTAGTAGTGGCATTAGTAATAATCCCATAAGAGCCTTTGGGGTAAACTTTGATTAACACGATTGTGCCAATTGGATCAAGAGAAGGGATTTTTTCAACTTCACGATCTCTTTTTTTCGTGATTTTAATTAACTCGCTATAATAACTTGGGTTATTTCTCACTTTTAAGATAGCGCCATTAACTAACCCTTGATCACTACCTATGTCAACAAAGACAAATTGATATGAAGCACTTGAGTAAATTGATTGGATGGTATCAACAATTACCCCTGGAGCCTCACTTGACAGATTCTGAATGGTTTCAATTTCTGTGTTATTTTCTACGGGAAGTAATAAATCATTGATGAGAATCTCGCCCTCATTCTTTTCTACCACTAAGGTGGTAATATCAGTTGCTTGGTGGTAACTTTTTATTTTTGCTGTGCCTACTTTAAGGGCACCAAATCCTATCGCATCACTAGTTGAAAATTGTTTATACAATTCTGTTTGGGGACGGTAAATGGCAAAAATTGAAGTGGCCGCATCGTATTCTAAATCTTTTAACCTTCCGGCTAAATCTTTAACCAAAATCTCATTACCTTCTTGGGCGCTTAAATTACGTTTTAACTTATAAATTTTTGGTGCGGATGAATTTTCATCTTCAGTTAATAACCTGAAGTTTACGGTAAAAGGCTTTAAATCAAATTGAGGAGTATTATCTGTATCTGCAACCTTGCTTTTTTTGATTTGTGGTGATATTTTTTTAGTCTTTATAGTTGAATTTGTCTCAGCATTAACTAGATTTAAAGACGACACAGAAATAGCAACACTAACTATGCCGATAACTACTTTTGTTATTATTGTAAAATTTCTCATATAATAATCCTATATTGCTCTGATTTTAATACATAACAATGGCAAAATACCAATAATTTAATTATGGCATTACTTAAAGTTTTAACTTACCCTGATAATCGTCTCAGAAATAAAGCAAAGAATGTTACCAAATTCGACGAAAGTCTAAGAGAATTTTGCAATTCTATGCTTGAAACAATGTATACTCAGGAAGGAATTGGGCTTGCCGCAACTCAAGTTGGAGTAGCGATGCGTATTGTAGTCATGGATTTATCTGATCAGCGCAATGACCCTCACTGTTATATTAACCCTCGGATTGTTTCATCAGAAGGCACTCAGTTATATCAGGAAGGTTGTCTGTCGCTTCCGGGAATCTACGCTGAAGTTGAGCGCTCTGCAGTTATCGAACTACAGTGGTTTGACCCGCAAGGAAAAGAACAAACTTCAAAACTGACCGGATTGCATTCAATTTGTATACAACATGAGCTTGACCATTTGCAAGGAATTCTCTTCATAGATCATTTAAATCCTGAAATGCAGAAAAAAGCTAAGCAGCTAATTTCACAAAAAATCGCGACTGTTGATAATAAATTTTCACTTCAAGTTTCAGATCAAAAAATAATAGCTACTGAATTAAAAGTGGAATAGCCTTGCATGGTAAAACCAAATCGCATCTGGTTTGCTGGAAGTTCAAATTTTGCTCTCCCATCTCTTAATGCTCTCATTGAAGCAGAGCTAATTCAAGGCGTACTTACCACTCAAGCCTTGCCCCAAGGAAGAAGTCTTACATTAACTCCATCACCCGTGGCTTTGCGCGCTAAACAATTGGGTGTTGAAGTTATAGAACTTGGCTCTTTAAAAAATAACGACGAACAAGATACCATTCGTTCGCTTAATGCACTTGCAATTATCACTTGTTCCTTTGGGCGAATCGTGCCGCAAGAACTTTTAAACACCCCGACTGCAGGTTGGTATAACATTCATGCATCCTTGCTCCCAGCCTACCGAGGCTCAGCGCCAATGCAAAGATGCATACAACAAGGGTGTAACATTACCGGCGTAACAATTTTTAAACTTGATGCTGGCATAGATACTGGTCCTATAGCGCTCAAAATACCAGTCAATATAACTGGTCAAGAAAATTACTTTGAACTAGAATCAATGTTAGCTAACCTTGCCTCAACGCACATAATTGAAGTAGCTCAAGCAATTTACTCAAACTCTATTTCACTAACGGCGCAAGAGTATATTTCTACAGTCGTGCCAATTGCAAAAACTATCCATAAAGAAGAAGGATTGATTCAATGGAATTTACCTGCCAATAGCATTGAAAGACAACTTCGTGCATTTATTAATTGGCCAACCAGCTATAGTTTTTTAGATGGCAAGCGCGTTCAAATTCTTTCAGGCAAGGTTCACTCCATAAAACCTCCAGAACATAGAAACATTATCGGGGCACTTTGGGAAAATAATAATAAATTATTTGTTACTTGCGGGGAAGAAGTGCTGGAAGTTTTAACCATAAAGAGAGAAGGTAAAGCAACCGTTGAAGGAATTGCATTTTTCAGAGGGATACAAAATAACAAATACTCTTGTGTTTTCTCATGACTAAACCATTTATTAAAGGAGTGTTTTATTCATCGCTGTTACACAGTGCATTTTATCCTGGCCAACAAGAACGATTTCAATTACGATGGATTTTTCCATGGTATTGGCACTGGTGGTTATTTTTAGCGATATGGTTTGCCATTGGTAATTCATCAAGAGTAATTAAAAAAAGCGCCATAAATCTATTTTGCTCTTTACTCCTAACGAGGAGAAATAAAAAAAGCGGTCTGGTAATACATAAGAATTTATCAATTTGTTTTCCTACGCTTACCGATGAAGCAAGGCAAAAAATAATAGTTGATTATTTTTCTATTTCCGCACGAGTATTTATTGATTACCCAAACTATGTCTTCAATCAACATGCCCTAGATCATAAAATTCAATACAATCAAAAAGAATTACTCGATAATGCGTTAGCTGCAAATAAAGGAATCATCTTACTCATGTCTCATACCTCAAGCGCGGATTTAATGCTGGCATGGCTACTCAGCGAAATTCAAAGACCTTCATATGTCATTTACCGTCCACTAAAAAATAAATTTACTCAGTGGTGGTTTAACCGATCTAGAGTTAAACATTGCCCACTTCTTTTAATTCCACGAGGATCGCGCATTGTGTTTCAAAGCGTACAAACAATTCTAAAAGCAAAAGGAATATTTGGAGTTTTTTTAGATGAGTCAATAGCAAGCTCTCGCTCAGTAACAGCTCCTTTTTTTAATTACCCAAAACCAACCTTAGTCTGGCTTTCTAAAATTTTAAAAATGAATGATGCGTTACTCCTTGGATGTTACTGTAGATATGACCTTGAGCAGGAACGCTACCATATTGACTTCCATAGGGTAAATCTTCCAAGTGCTGCAGATCCACTTACTGAAGCTACTGCAATTAATACATACTATGAAAAGGTGATCAGAAATGCTCCTGAAAATTTTATTTGGCAATTCAAGATTTTTAGAAACCCTTCTGGTCAAGACCCATATTAATGCTAAATAAGATCACTATACCTTCTGCCATCCGAAAAGCGGTAGCTAAAGCGATTGCTGACTTTGCTATGATCAAAGAGAATGACGCAATTTTAATTGGGCTCTCTGGAGGGAAAGATTCGTTAACGCTGATTCATGTGCTTCGCTCTATCCAACAATACGCCCCAGTTAAATTTAGCATAGCTGCGGTAACGGTAGACTATCAAAACCCTAATTACCAGCCCGCTTCATTAATACCATATTTAGAATCATTAGAAATTAAACACTTCTATATTCGTGAAAATATTGTACAAATGGCAAAAGATCACATGGGGAAAAATTCATATACGGCATTTTCTTCAAGAATGAGACGGGGGATTATCTACCAAACCGCTAGAGTTAATGGGTATAATGTAATCGCATTAGCTCAGCATGCAGACGATATCTTATCAAGTTTTTTTATGTCACTTTGGTTTGAGGGAAATTTACAAACTATGAAGGCGCATTACACCATCAATCAAGGCGATCTTCGCGTCATTCGCCCACTTTGCTATGCACGAGAACAATGGATGAAAGATTTTTCATTAAAACACAATCTTCCCATTGTCCCAGAAGATGTTCCTAGCGAATTTAGTGCCCCCAAAGAACGAGCTAGCATTAAAGAATGGCTTGCCTCAGTTGAGAAAGAGGATGCTCAAAAAATTCAAAAAACACTTCGCGCAATAACTCCAATGCTACGACAATCTTTTTATGACCATAAGAACTGCTGAAATAAAACGAATAACCAAAGAAACACAAATCACATTAAATATAGGTTTAGATGGAAGTGGTATCAATACGATTAAAACACCTATACCATTCTTAAATCATATGCTTGAACAAGTCAGCAAACATGGATTAATTGATATTGAACTTGACGCTAAGGGTGATATTGAAATTGACGCACATCACACGGTTGAAGATTGCGGAATAGTTTTAGGCCAAGCGATTGCAAAAGCGCTCGGTGATAAACGCGGCATCACTCGTTACGGCTCGAGCTACATACCATTAGATGAAGCCCTCTCAAGGGTCGTGATAGATCTTTCAGGACGACCTGGTTTAATCTACAATGTTACATACCCTCGGGCAAGAGTAGGCGATTTTGATATAGATTTATTAAAAGAATTTTTTCAAGCGTTAAGTAACCATTGCCTAGCAACTATTCATATTGATTCTCTTCGCGGCGACAACTCTCATCATATTGCAGAAACCATATTCAAAGCATTTGGAAGAGCCCTCAGGGTAGCTGTGTTACTTGACACTAAGATAATTGACATCCCTTCTACTAAGGGAAGTCTATAACTCTGTAGACTTATGAACATTGTAATAATTGATTATGGAATGGGTAATACTCATTCGGTAATGAGAGCTTTACAATCGGTTGCCCCTAAACACCATACCATTGCATTAACCAATAATCCAGACACTATCTCACAAGCAGATAAAATAGTTTTCCCAGGTCAGGGAGCGGCCAACTCAACCATGCAAGCCATCAACCAGCAACAACTTACATCAGTAATAATGCAAGCGCTTGCCAATAAACCATTTTTAGGTATATGCATGGGATTGCAGGTACTACTAACTTCAAGTGAAGAAAATAATGACACCGCTTGCCTACAATATATTTCAGGAACAGCAAAAAGATTTCCCTCAATAAAAGATTTCAAAATCCCACATTTAGGTTGGAATAGCATTGATGAAATCAAACCGCATTATCTCATCAATTCTATTCCCATAAAACAAAGATATTTTTATTTTGTCCATAGCTACTATGCGCATCTAACTGAACAAGCGAGGCGATGGGAAATAGCCACGACAACTTACTCACTTACTTTTCCATCCATGTTAGCTAATAATAATGTCGCCCTAACTCAATTTCATCCAGAAAAAAGTGGGGCTTCTGGACTACAATTACTTTCAAATTTTTGCGCCTGGAAACCATGACATTTCAAATTATCCCATCTATTGACTTAATTAACGGCGCGGTGGTCAGATTAACACAAGGTGACTACCAAAAACAAACCAATTATCCAGCCGATCCTGAACAACTAATTCACGAGTGGTACAACCATGGACTGCGCAGAATTCATATTGTTGATCTTGATGGCGCTAAAGAAGGTGTAGTTTCACCACTGCATTTTAACTTCATCACAAAAATTTGCAAACAACATGATCAACTCCAGATTCAAATTGGCGGAGGTATCAGGAGCCAGGAACAGGCCAAGCGATATTTTCAAGCCGGCGTCTCATTTATTGTAATCGGTACCTTACTACAATCAAATCCAATACTCGCATCGGAGCTAGTAAATAACTTTCCTAACCAAGTATTTCTCGGATTTGATTGTAAAGGTGAATTCCTAGCAGTAAAAGGCTGGACGCAGCAAACTAACATCTCACTAGAAACCTTAGTTGCTCAGTATGAAACTCAACCAAGTGCTGGAATAATTTTCACTGACATTACAAAAGATGGCATGGGGCAAGGAACAAATATAACCTCAATTACAAAACTTTGCAAAATGACATCTAAATCAGTTATTGCTTCAGGTGGTATAGGTTCAATAACTGATATCAACACTTTACAAAACTTAAGGATAACTAATCTTAATGGAGTAATTATTGGAAAAGCCCTTCACGACTCTAGCGTAACCATAGAACAAATAAAAAGCAGTAACCATGCCGCTCACTAAAC
Organism: Candidatus Methylacidiphilales bacterium; assembly: GCA_030054035.1. NCBI lineage: Bacteria > Pseudomonadati > Verrucomicrobiota > Methylacidiphilae > Methylacidiphilales > Methylacidiphilales bacterium. The sequence goes on along the minus strand of JASGCS010000003.1, from coordinate 54,655 downwards.
GAATTATTCCATGCCTTGATATTGACCAAGGAAGAGTCGTTAAAGGAACTTACTTCAAAGATCTTATTGATGCAGGCAACCCTGTAGAGATTGCCTCGCGATATAACCAAGAAGGCGCTGATGAACTTGTTTTCCTAGATATCACCGCTAGCCATGAAAACAGAAAAACTGTATTTCATTTAGTAGAACAAGTTGCCAAGCAAGTTTTCATTCCGCTTACCGTTGGTGGTGGTATTCAAAACGCACAAGATATCAGGGATGCACTAAACGCCGGCGCAGATAAAGTCTCTATTAACTCAGCAGCCATTCAAAACCCAACCCTCATAGAAGAACTAGCAAGCATTTTTGGAAGTCAGTGCATAGTCCTAGCAGTAGATGTCAAACAAATCAATAACACATATAAAGTCTTCAGCCATGGTGGCAGACAAGCAACCAATCTAGACGCCATTCAATGGTGCCAGCAACAAACTGGCAACCAGAAAGCAGGAGAACTTCTACTCACGAGTATGGATAAAGATGGCACTAACACAGGATTTGATACCAATATTCTAAAGCAGCTTAATCAAACCATTACAGTCCCCATTATCGCATCTGGTGGAGCAGGAACTGTTCAACACTGCCTAGAAGCAATTAAATCTGGAGCAGATGCAGTATTAGCAGCTAGTATTTTTCATTTCGGCACCTGCACCATCCAAAGTGTAAAAGAATATTTACTTAAAAATGGCATCATAATTAGAACAACTGATTGTATGTAATATAATATTGTCATGAAATCAGCATTAGTTCTCCTCAATGCACTATGTATATTTAGCACTCAAATTAATGCTGAAACTATGGATAGATTAAATGATGAATTTCCAGCACTGTATAAAAACAACGCTCAGCTTTCAGCCCAAGCAATCATTACTAAAGCATGGGATAAATCTGGAGGAGATGCTTGGCGCAAAGCCTCAAGTCTTTATTTAACTGGCAGAGCAATCTTCTACAAAGATGGCTCTGAAATCATCTATGACAATTATTCAATGTGGCGTGTCTATGAAGATGCCAAACCCGATGCACATAGAGCTGACGGGAGAGTTAGAATTGAAGGTAAAAGGAACTCAAAACTAGTATTCTTAAACACTTTTGACGGTAAAACCACATACGACACTCAAGGTCCTATCTCCGACCAAAGCGCAAACGAACAATGGGCATCAAATTTTGGATTTGGCGCAATTAGAAATGCACTTGATCCAGGTTGGCAACAAAAAAGATTACCAGATGATCTGATTGATGGCATACCTTCATACCTAGTTGAACTAACCGATCCGTCAGGTGGGATTACAAGGTTTGGAATCGCCCAGAAAGACTTCAATATTATTTATGTTGGCTTTAAAACACCAAGAGGATATCATGAAAGACGCTACTCCAACTTTTTCAGCAAACCCAATCAATCATGGCTACAACCTGCAAGAGTCAGACTGTACTATGATGGAATTAAATATAATGAAGTAATCTGGACAGACTTCACCATCAACCAACAGTTTCCAGAAGAACTTTTTAAGGTATTAAAATGAATAGCTCAGAAACTAACGCAAAAATATTTTTCTCAGAGATTAAATTTGATGATAACGGACTAATCCCAGCCGTAGTGATTAGTTCAGAAAACAAATCTGTACTAATGCTAGGGTATATGAACAGAGAAAGCATTATCAAATCACTTGCTTGCGGAGAAGTGGTTTTCTTCAGCAGAAGTAGAAACACCATTTGGCACAAAGGAGAAACCTCAGGAGACTTCTTCAAACTTGTCCAATTCAAACTTGATTGCGATGGAGATGCCTTATTACTAGAAGTCATTACCACCAAAGGAATAGCTTGCCACACAGGAAGAAAATCATGTTTCTTTAAAGTATTTGAAAACAACCGATGGACAGAAGAGAGTTAATCTCACAAGTCATAACACAACTTGAACTAACGCTTCAACAGCGTAAGCAAGCCGACCCCAACACAAGCTACACCGCAACCCTCCTCCACAAAGGCACAGACACCATACTAAAAAAACTAGCAGAAGAAACAGCAGAACTAATCTTAGCCGCCAAAAACAACAACCAACAAAACATCATCCACGAAACAGCAGACCTCCTCTACCACATACAAGTACTACTAACACAACAAAACATACCAATAGAAGACATCTACAAAGAACTACAAAGAAGAGAAGGCATATCAGGGCTAACTGAAAAAGAGAATAGAAAGAAATAGACAAAGATACTGCAAGTGTGCTACAGAGAATTGGATAGACAATATTTACGGGCTATGTGCAGTTAAAACTTTAAAAGACGATGACAATAGCAACGGTTAATAATTTAACAATACCACCATACAAGATTATCAGCACTCAAGATACAGAGTACCCATTAAATAACTCAGATACTTTTACGAAGAATGCTCTCAATCAACTCTACTATTTAGGTAATTTATCTCTATTGCGTAAATCTAAAATTGGATTTTGTGGTTCAAGACATGCAAGCAAAAAGGGATTAGAGACCGCAAAAGATTGCGCTGAACAATCAGCTAAACGCGGCATTGTTGTGGTTTCAGGATATGCATCTGGTGTTGATTTAGTAGCGCATACTACTAGCTTAACTTTTGGTGGTAGCACAATTCTCGTACTTCCTGAAGGTATCGCAAATTTTACTATTAAAAAACAACTACAAAATGTTTGGGACTGGGAAAGAGTTTTAGTGATAAGTCAATTCAAGCCTGAAGATTTTTGGCAACCGTTTCGTGCATTTACTAGAAATAAAACAATAATTGCATTAAGCTCTGTTATGGTAGTTATTGAAGCTGGGGATAAGGGTGGGACTCTACATGCTGGACTTGAGACACTTAAAGCTAATAAAAAATTATTTGTAGCCTACTACCAAGATAAAACTAAATCAAATGAAGGTAATGCTACATTAATCTCGCAAGGAGGAGTGAAGCTATGCAAGAGTAGAACTACCCTAAAAGCAAATCTAGTGGATGCATTTTCTTACTGCAATATTATTTCTGCAGGAACCTCAGATTTGATTTCCTGACCTTAATTTATTGCTATTGACCTTTCCCCCTAAAACTGTACCAAATCGTAGGTGAGGTTTATAGTAAATTAAAATAAACCAAAACTGAGGATTTAAGTAAGAAAAAGAGGTACAAAACAAGGTCAGTACTCCTTCCTGCAACCAGTGTTAATTCCAGATGGTCTATGGATTTTGTTGCAGATCAATTGGAAAATGGTAGGCGAATCAGAATTCTTAATGTCATTGATGATTACTCAAGGAAGATCATAGGTAGCACTTGGATTTATCCAACCAGGAAAACCAACCCAAAACGCATTTGTTGAAAGTTTCAATGGTAAGTTTAGAAATGAACTACTCAATCAAGAGTACTTCAAAAATATTCAAGATGCCAGAGAAAAGATTAGTAACTATCAGAAGTATTTCAACGAAGCACGACCACATAGCGCACTCAAGTAACAATCACCCATGCAATTCTTGGGTGCAGTAGGTTAGTATGACCAGGAATCTCATCGAAGAAATGGTACAGACGATGGGGGAAGGTCAATAAGCAACAAGACAAATAATGATCCCCATCATCTGTACCATCTCCTCTACTGTTTGCTTAATAGTAACTTACTAGAAACCTCATTGAGAAAATGGCTTAGTCTTTAGGAGGAAAGGTCACTATAAAACTCTCCGAAGATTTGGCACAGTTTTAGGGGGGAAGGTCACATTTAACAAATAATCTATACGGATATTAATTGTTAAATATATTGAATAAATCTTCTATGATTGCAAGGTTTTGTCTGACATTCTTCAATTGTTCAAGGGTGGGGTTAAATTTCGACGAGCTAATCAGCCCAGATATTGAATGAGTACTTTTACTAAAATCAATAGTATTTCTCAATTCTTTTTTTAATTTATCTGTTTTTTGATTTTGATAATATGTTTTTTTATTGCTGTCGAGGATTGTTAAAATAGTTGCTTCCAAGCTTGGACGATTGTAAAGGATTTTAATATTTAATCTCTCACTAAGTGTATTTGCTTCATTTTCCTCTGAGTTAGCTAAACATCTATCATAATCAGTTACTACATATTTTTCATCATAATTCAAGTCAATACTGATTCGATTGCAATAGTCAAGCATTTTAGGAATGCTTCCATTGCTACTATTATCGCTTCGTTTTATATCTACTTTACAATTAGAATTTCTAATATTGGGATTAATAATAGGTTTTACTTTTTGTAGAAACTCATATTCACTATTTCCAGCAGCAATGATGAGAATTGATCTTATTAACTCTGATTGCATCAATTAAGTAATGTATGGTTTTGCTCCATAGTTACCACTTCTATATTTTTTATAATAGTTATCATCGGTGCGTGGTGAGACTTGATGTTCCACTGTTTTGTAATCTGATAATCTGAATAATATGGTTTCTTGCTCATTGTTTTTATTTGTGAAGTAGTGAAGGTATTTGTCTAATTGATTAAGGAGAGTATAAGCATGACCCGCAATGATGAGTTGGCTGTTTGAAGGGGGATTATCATACGAACAGAAGTGGTCTATAAGCTCGCTGATGATATCTGGATGAAGATCACTATCAAAGTTATCTAAAATGATCGGAAGGTTATTATCTAATGCAAAAAACCATGCCCCTAATAGAAGGAGAAGGGATTTAGTGCCAGAAGACATATCTGCATAATTGAGTCTAAAATCTGTGCCATCTTTATTAATAGTAAAATCTATTCTAAATTGATCGCCAAAGACAGGATTAGAATATTTTTCAGTAAAAAAATTATTAACTGAAGTATCTAAACGTGAAATGTAGTCTCTTGCTTTTTGTTTATAGAGAATGTTTTGAGGGTTATCATAGAATCGAAATGCAAAAAGTTCCCAATTGGAGGTTGTTAGCGACTTATTAATTTCTACTTGAGGGATATTTATAATACTTCTACTCCAGAAATTAAAGAATAATTCATAGTCTAATTTATTTTTAAATGTATCTATTACTTCTTGAGTTTTTTTATTGGATTTTATTGAATAGTCTAAAAGCACATCATAGTAGGTGTGCATAAAAGAATTTTTATTATTGAGTTTTCTGTGAAAATCCCATTGGTCATGTTTATTGACCAAATTATCAATTTCTACTTTGAGAATGTCTTGTGAAGCAGATAGTTTTCGTTTGAAATAAATGACTGTTTTGTTTGCCTTTGTGGAAGTCAATGTTTCTTCTTGAATTATTTCATTTTTTATAGAGATTGCATAGGTGAAGAGCGTTGAATTTAATTCAAATGCAATTTCAATAGCACTTGGTTTATTAAGGATTACTGGATCGGTGCTTAAAACAAAAGGTTTGATTATTAAAGGAAATGGTACTGTTTGATTTGGTTGCACTTGCTGATTTTGGATTTCTTTTGACAAGATCCAAGAATCTGCTAGTAAGAATTTGATATATTTGAATATTTTAAGTATGTTTGATTTGCCTGAAGCATTCGCTCCCATTATATTTATGATTTTGCATAGTCTTATTTCTGGGTTATATTGTGATTTTATATATCTATTTGAATCAGGTGAGCGACTATCTGCCCTTAAATCTAAAATAAATTCCTCTCTTAATGAATAGATATTTTTAAATTTTAGGTAATGAATCACAGATTTTTGTTTTTTAATTGTTATTTTATTTATTTTAACATATATTATAACTATAAATCAACGTAATTATGTTATATTAATGCAAAATGAAAATGACTAATTTATGCTAAGTAGAAATGCCCCATTTGAGGTGATCTTCGAGCCTTAAATGGGGCGTTTTTTCAACGAGGTTTGGTACTGGTAAAGTGGTAAGGTAACTTTTATATTAATTTGATACTGTTTAGTTATCACTCTAATTAAATCGCCAATATTTTTGTTTCTACGATGAAATATAGTTTTTTCTCTCCATTCTCAATATTTAAAACATATGCATAATCAGGGGAATATCTTTTCCCTCCTGCCACTGGTATCTTGATAGATTTTTCGGAATTATGGTAAAAATAATTACTTCAGAAATAGTTGTTTTAATATTGTTTTTCTCTAATTCGCTGTCTTAAAAAAATATTATCAAATAAATAATTGGTTGCTACCGCTTCATCAGAATACAGTATTCCAACATTATAGGTATTGATTTCATTCACCACTTCTCCTTTTGCGTTGGTATGTTTTGTTGGATGAAAAGTGTTTGTTACTTTTTGATACTCTATACCAAAGACATCAATTGCATTATTCAAAAGATACATATCAAATTCATCTTTCAATATTCTAATTGTTGATATAGAGAAAAGATTAGTAACAATTAGAAGTATATCAATTAGGTATGACCACACAGTGCTCTCAAGTATCAATCACCTGTGCAATTCTGAAGTGCGGTAGGTTTGCAAGACCATTAATCTAATCATTAATATTGTACAGACGATGGGGCATGATCAATCTTCATACATGATGTTATTTCAATTTTGCTGACAAATAGGTTACTATCGTTACTATTGAATTTATCACAAGAACCGCTTCAGGTTCATCTGCAACAATCTTATTTGGATGAGCTCGACTTGCTTGATTACGCATAGGATTAAGTGAATCACAAATGGAGACTAGATTATTTATTATGTTTTGGGTCTCTTGAGATTTTATCTTCACTTTAAGTTTTGGGTGCTTGCATTGAAGTTGTTTCATCAAATAGACTAGCCCGTCTCCCTCCTTATGTGATATATCTTCATCATCGCACAACTCCCTTAAATAACCATGAAATGCTGTATGCAAACGATCCAAGGCACTACTTGCATTTCTATTTTGTTTGAGCGCATCGGCATCCTTAATTAATTCCAATATATGCCCTTCTTTAATATCTGGGGTGCTAATATAATCTTCTTTTTCTAATTTTTTAGCTTCCTCTAACAACTCATTTTTAAGTGAATTTGTTCTCTCTTTAACTTCTTCACATATAGGAAATTTTTCAATTACACCACGTATAATCTTAGCCTTTTCTCTTGGAGTTGATAATTCAAATATTTTAATAAACTTATCTTTCGTTGTTCCAGAAAGCAGATAAGGATCCTTATCTAGACTGCAATATTCTGGATAAAATGTCTTATGGGTATAATATGTAAAACGCCTATTTTCAGGCAATCCCAAATACCCGCCACTAACACCAATCCATCTATTGACAATTTTAAGAATGAGATGATCAGTTTTCATACATATTTATTCTGACCAAAGTTTAGCAATCGCTTCTTTGGTTTTTTGTTCGTATATATCAATTAGCTTTTTGGAGGATTCGACGAGAGTGCGCTCTGCTTCAATTTTTTCTACGATTTGTTTTTGGATTGTGAGAGGTGGGAGAGGAATTTCAACTTTTCTCACTAATTCTGAATTCAGGTTTCTAACCACTCCACCCGTTGCAGCATTTTCAAATTGCTCAATTACGAAATCAGAACTCAAAATATAATAGAGATAATCCTTCTCAATTTTATTAGGATCTTCGCTTAATCTTAACCAGCCGTCATGAATATAGCCCTCAATTTTCATTATGTATGGTCGTCCAAAACTCATTGAATTTGAAAGCACAAAATCATCTACAAAAACTTTGCGGGATTTTTCCGCTCCCTCTTTAGTTACTTTTTCTGCCGTTTGTGTAATATATTTATCAGCGTTTTTGGTATCTCCAATTTTTACCCAATTATAACCATTTGGATCATCAGTCATAAACTTGTCTATTGGGCGAGGAGATGCACCCCTTTCAATTTTGCAAAATTCACCCAATTTAACCATCTCCCACTCCGGATCAATGTCAATTTTTGGTTTCCAGTTTTTGATGATTTGTTTGGCTCCTGCGATGATGCCTGCATAACTGTCCAGCTCTGCGACGACTAGCTCTTGGATTTCAAGAGGTGGGAGAGGGATTAATATTGTTTTCAAATCAGTTGGATAAACATGTGGTTGGCCGCCACCTTGCTGAAATTCATATAAAGAATTTTGTTTCGATTTAAGAATGCCAAAAAGATATCTCGTAAGTACCTTACTATCATCCTTTGTTTGTATTGTTGAACAATCGGAAGCAAAGATTGGAATAGTGAAATAATTTACAAAGCCAGCATAAGCTCCTGAAGCACTAACAGTTATTATGTCGCCTGTTCTGTTTGATTTATTGTGATAATAAGCAGGTTCTTGTCCGCCAGCAATTACTGGAATATTTCCTAGCTGTGTGTCTTTTTTTGTTATCGCAGAGCCTTTCATAATTTCTGCAATTTCCCCCAACTTAACCATAGGCCATTTAGCATTAGTGTAATTGTTTGTTGCACGATAACGATCACCAGATAGATTATAATCCCCGTTTTCGGCAATCTTGGTTTTTTCTACATACACTGCTATTTTGTTTTCTACTTTCTCGTTAGTTTTCCATTTATCCAGTATTTCTAAAGCTGCTGGCAAATCATTTTTATTTATTTCTCGCCTTTGTGCGCCTAAATCAAACCCATCATTATTAACCTTGATAAATAATATTTCCTTATTTTGTGCTGCGTGTTTGCGGTCAAGGAGGAGTATGGAGGTTTTTACTCCGCTGTATGGGTTGAATACGCCTGCTGGCAATGAAATCACTGCGGATAAATAATTATCATCAACTAACATCTTGCGAAGTTGTTTATAAACTTTACCAGATTGAAAAATGATACCTTCTGGGATGACTATGCCAGCTCTTCCTGTTAGTTTTAGATGTTCTGCGATATAGTCGGTAAATAGTACCTCTGCCCGATTTGAATTTACACTGAATTTGTCGTGAGGTACTATTCCACCTTTTGGTGTCATGAATGGTGGATTGGCTAATATGACATCGTATTTAGTGCCCCAAAGTTTTTCATCGGTGAGTGTGTCATTTTCTGTTATTAAAGGTGTTTTGAATCCGTGGAGGTAGAGGTTTACTCTGGCAATCTTTGCCATTTCAGGGGCTATATCTACACCGTGAATATGTTTTGCAAGTTCTTGCATTTCTTTTGGATTTAGCTTTTTGTCTTTTGTAATATGCTTATATGCTTCTACTAGAAATCCAGCTGTTCCGCAGGCAGGGTCTAAGATAGTCTCGTCTTTTGTTGGATTAACTGCGTCGACAATGAACTCAATAATGTTCCTAGGGGTGCGGAATTGCCCTGCGTCACCTTGCGAGCCCATGATGGAGAGCAGGTATTCAAAAGCATTACCTAGGTCTTCGCTGTGTTGATAGCCAAATTTATTGATTTCATTTAAAAACAACGCAATAGTATCTGGTGCACGGAACGGCAAAAAGGCGTCTTTATAAATATCTTGAAAAAGCACAGGTAAATGTTTTGCTGTTGAAAGTTTTTCAATACCTATAATATATAAATCAGCCTTATCTTGGTTAGATAATTTTAGATTAAATAGCTTATGCCATGCATAGGGTTTTAGGTCTCCCGTGAAAAAACTTGCCTTGCCACCTGGTAGTGCGCATGACTGCGTGTCAAGATCATCCATAAATTTATAGATGAGTGCGTTGGTTATTTGGTCAATTTGCCCCTTTGGATCTGGAATCTTACCAACAAGAGTATCTCTTACTGTATTGATTTGTTGCTTAATGGTTGTGTTAAGCATTATTTATTCTCCCAATCAAATTCAGCCATTTCTCTTTGAAGATATTCATTGGCATAGTTTGACGCATCTTCAATTAAATCACCCAGAACCTGCAACTCTTGCATATTGAAGGATGGATATACGGAAATACCTGCATATTCTTTCTTGTTAATCATACCTCTGAATATGGGATCTGAAACAAAAGTCTCAAAGAATTTTTTAAGTATGGTTACTTGTTCAACTTGATCTTCTGCTATCTGTGGTCTCTGGATATCAATAAATTTTTGATATTCTTCGTTTACCCTTTCATCTCTACTCTTGAAATCATTCTGCATTCCGAGAGCTTTGAGGATCATTTCCATTAGGCTAATTTTTCTCTTAGTTTGATATTCCCTTTCGTAAGATTGCCGAATCATTTCTGCACTCCAATACTCAGTAGGTTTATTAAATACCTCGGCTTTAATATACTCCTCAAGTCCATCTAGTCCCTGCTCTTCTTTTATTCTCTTAAGAGTCTTACTTTCTTGTATCACTTGCTCAAACTGTTGGTAAGGATACAAACTTCTGTCAATTTTCATTCCTTCTACCCCAATGTATATTTGTGTTATTGTTGCGATAGTATCTGGTGTTTCTGCATCTACGCTGTCTAGGATATTAGTTGTATTTGGAGTTGGGTCTTTAAGTGAGTTTTTAGTGCCGTCTTTAGAAATAGGTAAGGTTATTTTCTTATTGTAGTCAAAATCTTTTTCAAAATATTGACAGTTAGCAAAGAAATCAAGAAGGATAAATTTATCTTTTGTTTTACTTTCTCCTGTTTCTTGATAAAGAAAAGTATACTTTCTAGTTCCACGGCCTTTCATCTGTATAAAGTCGGTAGGGGAAAATATAGGGCGAAGCAATACAATATTTAATAAGTCTGGGCAATCATAACCAGTTGTCATCATGCCTACTGTTACACAAATACGAGCCTTTGAAGTGTTATAGTCTGGATGAGTATCATGGGCAAATTGTGACTTCTCTTTAAGTCTATTGTTTGCAAAATCCTTTGTGTATTTATGCTCTTCGCCAATACCACTTGTTACTTGAATGGCAAAATTACTTTGATATTTATTTGGCCATTTTTTATCGGCTAAAGAATTTAATAGATTTACAATATCTGATGCATGGGATTTACTCACACAAAAAACAAGCGTCTTGCCAAATTCATTAGTTAGTGGGTCTAGGAGTCCGTTATTCAAGATTGTTTCGCAGAATACACGATTAGTATCGTCATTGAAGAATTTTTTCTCAAAATCTTTCGCAAAGTAAAATACATCGTCTATTCCACCATCTTCATTTTCAACTTGCATAGAGTAACCTTCTTTAGAAATTAGCTCTGTAGTAATTTCCGTGCGAGCATCAATAACAAAGGGATTGATTAGAAAATTATCCGCAACACCTTTTCTAAGGTCATACCTGTATGTAGGAATGCCGTCCTCACAAGAAAAAGTAGTGTAGGTATCCCTTAAATTTCTATACTCATAAGCTTTTATATTTTTCTTTATTAACTCTCTTTCATCCACGCCCTTAAGATAATCCTTCGGTGTTGCAGTAAGACCTAACTTATAGCCTAGAAAATATTCAAATACTGCTCGTGAATTACTGCCTATAGAACGATGCGCTTCATCAGAAATAACGAGATCAAAATCTGTTGGTGAAAAATATTCACGATATTTGTTACCAGCCAACAGTGTCTGTACAGTAGAAATCACAATGTGACCACGATCCCAATTACCATCTTTGAATTTTTCAACAAAATATTGCCCATCAAATAAATTCTTGAGTGCATTTAAAGCTTGTGTTTCTAACTCAATACGATCAACCAGGAAAAGAATACGGCTAGCATTACCAGTACGGAGAAATAACTTACAAATAGCCCCAGATGTCGTCGTCTTACCTGCACCTGTCGCCATTTCCAAGAGGAATCTTCTCTTTCCTTCTTTAGCGGCCTTTTGAATAGCGTGAATAGCCTCAACTTGATACCCTCGTAGGGTTTTCTTTGGTTCTAAATATTTACTATCAATAATTTCAGAAACAAGATCTGATGTGTTGTATTTATTTTTTATACGGTGAAGTAATGTCGCTTGTGTTGGAAATTCTGTAATAATTTCTGGGTTTCCAGATTCAATATCCCAAAAGTAATGGGAATCTCCATTTGATAAAATCACAAATCGGCAGTTTTTTCCTTTCGCATATGGGCGTGCTTGAGTCTCTTTTGGAGATAGTGGATGAATGTTGCTGCTTTTTGCCTCAAGTACGCAAAGAGGATAATTATTATCGTCTAAAAGTAAATAATCTATATACCCATTTATTGTTTTTTCATAATTATCTCCTGCGTCTTGAAGTCGCACACCTGCTTCAAGTATAACATTCGCTCTACTTTTTTCTGAATCATTAAGTCGCCATCCAGCTTGCTCAAGCAGTTTATTTATTTTTATTCGCGCTGTGGCTTCATTGTTTTTCTTAAGCTTATCTTTCATGACTATATCTATTTGAACATTCTTATATATTATAACGACCAAATAGAGGGTACGAATCCACGCTGTTGGGTGGGGAGAATCGTTTAATCACAACAGGTATCTGTAGCCTGTAATGGACGCCTATAAAGTGTATGATGATTTTTATAAAATACTATTTCACTTGAATTTTTTGCATATCCATCAATGATTTTTTGCTGAAGTAGGTAGCTGAGATGGTTGCTGGTAAAGGGCTTGTCAAACTCTTCTTTAGGAATAGGTTTATTACCAAAAAAACCTTGTGAAAGAAGTTCACCTTTATGATAACTATCAAGCGCAAGCACTCCGCCTTTGTTATTGCTTTTATTATTACTTTCTAGTGCAAGCACTCCGCCTTTGTTATTGCTTTTATTATTACTTTCTAGCGCAAGCACTCCGCCTTTGTTATTGCTTTTATTATTACTTTCTAGTGCAAGCA
>JASGCS010000003.1:41783-41946 GCA_030054035.1 Candidatus Methylacidiphilales bacterium | reverse complement strand
CTCCGCCTTTGTTATTGCTTTTATTATTACTTTCAAGCGCAAGCACTCCGCCTTTGTTATTGCTTTTATTATTACTTTCAAGCGCAAGCACTCCGCCTTTATTATTGCTTTTATTATTGCTTTCTAGTGCAAGCACTCCGCCTTTGTTATTGCTTTTATTATT
>JASGCS010000003.1:0-41683 GCA_030054035.1 Candidatus Methylacidiphilales bacterium | reverse complement strand
TTTTATTATTGCTTTCTAGTGCAAGCACTCCGCCTTTGTTATTGCTTTTATTATTGCTTTCTAGTGCAAGCACTCCGCCTTTGTTATTGCTTTTATTATTACTTTCAAGCGCAAGCACTCCACCTTTGACATAGTTTTCTGTTGCAAATTTATTTTGTTCAATTAGAGAGGTATTTCTGTTGTGCATATTTGTTATTAGTGCATTACTTAAATGGTTCGCACCAGTCAGCTTAGATATCCCAACATTTATAAAGAGTAAATACACTATTGCTAGTAATGCAAAGCCAAGCAATCCAATTGCAATCTTCTTCATTAAAAATGAAGTTATTGTTGTAACTGGCAGGTATTTTTGCCAGTTAAGGCATGATACAGACACCAAGAGAATACTGCTTGAAATAAGCAAAGGAGTGCAAAAAATAAAAGCACATAGCTAGATAAGTAGACTCCAATAGTTAAGAACACAACTGCTGCAATCAAGCGTAAGATTCTGTCTTTTTTACCCATATTTTTTTTGATGAAGTTCATAGATAAATTATATACCATATAGAGAAGTATATTGCAGTCAATACGATACCATTGAATAAGAAAACGATATAGAAGATTGCTTATTTGGATCTAAAGATCCTTCCACATCAATCTCAAATAAAAGTAATTATGAAATCCAAAAAGAATTAAAGAATTGGTAGAGAAAGGGCATAAATCATCAATAGATGATTTTCTAGAATATTATTATCACGATTTGCCTGAACCTGCAAAAGTTATCATAGATAATGTGGATATAACTTAGTTGTTAATGTGGTGATAACTTAGCTGTTAGGGTATGATATTGAAATGATTTATACAACTTTAGGAGATACTCATGGGTGCATTTAGTGTAACACATTTAATAATTTTGTTAGTGATTGTAATTTTAATTTTTGGCACTAGTAAGATTAAGGACATTGGCGCTGATTTAGGATCTGCAGTTAAGAATTTTAAGAAAGGTTTACAAGATAATGACACTGCTCAACATACACAATCAGCTCAAAGCTCTGCTCATAGTGAACCTGTTAAGAAAGAAGAAAAGAAAAGCGTACATTAAAATCAATCTTGTATGATTGGATTGAGTTTTGGTGAGATACTTCTTCTCGGATTATTATTTCTTATTTTATTTGATAGTGAAAAGATGCCTGAACTTATGAGGGCAGTTGGTAGTTTTTTAGCTAAGGCTAGGAAGGTTTTATTTGAGGCTCAACAAGAAGTATCACAAGCAGTGGAGTCGGCAACAAGACACAAAGATGAATTTACAAAAATAGCAAACACATCGGTGGCCGAAATCGCAACAATCACGCCACCACCTGCACCAGTTATTTCACTGAGAGAAGAAAAAACTAGTGTTAAGAAAATAAGCAGGAAGGTTGTTAAAAAAGTTGTTAAGAAGTTAAAAAAAGCTACTCCAGGTAAGAAGAAGGCGAAACGAGCATGAGTGAAGGGTCTGCAATGGGGGATTTTTTTAGCCATCTTCGTGAGTTGCGAAGGCATATTGTAAGGGCATTTATTTACTATGTCTGTGCGTTGTTGCCACTTGCAGTTTATTCTAAATCTTTATTTAGCTATATGTCTAAGCCAATGTTAGCTATACTTGGTAATTCTCAAACATTGGTCTCAACTCAAATAGTTGGCACTGTTTTTGTTCCGCTCAAGCTAGCTATGCTTATGGCTCTATTTATTACTGCACCATTAATATTGTATGAAATGTGGAAGTTTGTAGTGCCAGGATTATTTCCTAATGAAATTAAACGAGCAAAACCAATCTTGATTTCTGCGGTCTTTTTCTTTTATGCGGGCTGTTGTTTTGCTTTTTTTGTTGCCCTTCCTTTGATGTTCAAGTATTTTAATGCGGTAACCCCAGAGGGCGTTACCTACATGCCTGATATATCTAATTACTTTGATTTTTTAATTGTCATGTTCATTGCATTTGGAATTGCTTTTGAGGTGCCGGTAGTTTGTTATATTTTATTGCGATTTAAAATCTTGGATTTGAATGCACTGACTAAAAGCAGGCCGTACTTTATAATGACTACAGCGATAATTACTGCTATTATCACGCCTCCTGATGCACTATCAATGTTGCTGGTGCTGGTGCCGATGTGGTTGCTATTTGAAGGCTCGTTAATATTTTTTAGATATTTTTTAAAAGATGAAAATTAGAAGGAAGGTTCTTTTAATAATTCTTGATGGTGTGGGCTGCAACCCGAATCCTGAGCACAATGGAATTGCTCTAGCATCAATTCCATTTATGAAATCAATGTTAGCAGAGTACCCACATACCACATTAGAAGCAAGTGGTCTAGCAGTAGGGTTGCCAGATAATCAAATGGGGAGCTCAGAAATTGGACATGCACTGATAGGGAGCGGGATAGTGTTAGAGCATGACCTGGTACGCATTTCAAAGGCATGTCAAGATCACAGCATAGAGCAAATTGAACCTCTACAGGTATTACTTGCTCATGCGAAAAAAAAAGGCGAGTTGCACTTGTTGGGTTTGGTTTCAGATGGTGGAGTGCATTCTCACATAGAGCATCTTGTAGCATTAATTACCTTGGCGAATACGCTTGGAATACGACCGATTGTACATGCTATCACCGATGGAAGAGATACCCCTCCTATGACATCAATTAAATACTTAGAGCGCATTGATGCTACATGCAAAGGTAATGGAGGGATGATTGCTAGTGTTTCTGGGAGATACTATGCGATGGATAGAGATAATAGAGTAGAGCGCACTGAAAAAGCATATGCTACCCTTACCGGAGATGGTGTGCGTACTTATGCATCTTGGCTCGCTGGGATACAAGAATCGCACGCTAATAATGTTACTGACGAATTTATTGAACCCTTTAGAGTTGAGTCTTCACCGTACATTACTAAAGATAGCGCACTGTTGTATTTCAATTTTAGGGTAGATAGAATGAGGCAAATCTCAAATAAATTCCACTCTTTAGTATCCCATGCAGTATCAATGACTCAAATCGATCCATCGCTTAAAGTTCCCTATCTCTTTGGGGAGAAAAAAGTCGCGACCACATTAGGAAAAATAATTAGCGACCTAGGTTTAAACCAGCTTAGATGTGCTGAGTCAGAAAAATTTGCTCATATCACTTATTTTTTTAATAATGGGAAAAATGATCCCTATGAGCGTGAAGAAAGAATTATCATACCTTCTCCTAAAGTTGCAAGTTATGACTTGGCTCCAGAAATGAGCGCAAAAGAAATTACAAAAACTATCACTGGTGCATTAACGAAAGGGCAACACCACTTTATTGCAGTTAATTACGCGAATGGAGACATGGTAGGACATACTGCAAATAGACCTGCGATCCTGCAAGCGATAGAATGTTTAGACAATCAACTCGCCACAGTTATCTCAAGCGCGATTAAGCACAATTATAGCGTAGTGCTAACCGCTGATCATGGCAATTGTGACGAGATGGTCGACAGCAACAATCAACCCCATACCCAACATAGTTTGCACCCAGTTCCCTGTATTGTTATTGATCCAGAAGTGACTTGCCTTGTGGAACACTCAGTTAATGATGGTTTGAAAATGATTACGCCGACAATCTGTTCACTCATGGGCATTGATATCCCTTCTGAAGTTGAAGGACGCAGTCTGGTTGATTTTTAGAACTGAATTTTTTCAGAAACAAACTGATAGTAAATAGCTGATATTATTGTTTTACAGTATCGCTCAATTGGTTTTCCTTGGCTGTAATCAGCCTTTAGATATTTACTTACTCTACCTTCTAACGCTTTTTGTAAAGCTTGATTGCCTTTATTTGACTTATCTGAATATACTGCTATTGAATGCCCTTGATATTTAGAAATTAAACTAAAACTAGGAATATCTGAAGCGCCGTCTCCAATATAAACAAACCGCTTAAATGGTATTCTATATTCTTTTTCACTAAATTTTCTATTAAGCTCTCGTTCATCTTCATCACTAATTAAGTTTGTCGCTCCTTTACTAATTCGATATAGGTATTGAGTTTTAATGGTGTAATTCACTTCACGAGCAGGCCAAAATGCTTGCAAAGTATCTTGGTCGTACGCAAACTGGGAGGCAAAAATAGTTTTAGCATATTGTTTAATTGGAGTTGTTTCAATCATCTCTAAATGTCCAGCTGAGATGAAATAATGCTCAACAATACAAGGATACGGATCAGAAAATGTTTGAGCAAATTTATTAATTCGTTCAAACCAATTATTTAAACCAATCACGCCAGGAAAATAATGCTTAAGTTTTTTACCATATTGATTTAATCCTGCTCTCGTTAATGGTTTGTTCGCTTTTTTTGAATGTTCCATTAAAAGATACATGTAACACAAGGTCTGTTCCATGTTTAATTTTTTACCCCTTTGTGTGACTTGCTCCCAAAATTGGGTAGGTTTGGAAAAGCCTAAGTCTGGCAATAAATGTTGTTCTTGCATATTGCCAGGGATGAGGGTGCCATCAAAATCATAAACAAAAGCTATAATACAGGCAGTATTTGAACTAGAAGTCTTTAACATATGAATAGTATAATACATGTATGATATTGTCCTTACTTATCAGATTGCAATCTTATTGCTTTGAATTAAAATTTTACTACCTCTATAATTTAATCAGACGAATCAATAAACACTATCGAACTTTTCGTGCAGTTGATGTGTGCCAAACACCCCTTGGAGCGAGCAATTCTAATTATTTTAGAGTCGGTATTTTTTTCTGTCAAAATACTGACCTGTTAATTGTGGGCAATGACATGCTTATGGAATTAAGTAATGGGATAGTTCGTTCAAAACATCTAGCTTCTCTTACCCTCATTCAAGTACATGAGAATATTCTGAAAAATCCTTTACCCGACGCATCACTAAGCACCATGTTATCTTTACCAAATCAATACTCTAGGAAACAAAGAAATCAATGGTTGCGACAACAAATTCTAGCTAATAGTATTGACATTTGGTTAATAATAGATAGCTCATCTAAGTTTTTAGAAAACGACTTGCTCGTATTTTTAGAAAACAGCAATCAAGTGGTAGTCCTTACTGATATTCCATTTAATCAAAAAAAGAGAAACACCAATATTGATATCAACCGATCTGTGTATAGCATCCCCGACTTAGTCTTAATTAGTAATGCTGATGAATTTGAGCTCTGGGAAAATATGCGATTTGATAATTGTTTAATTCGCTCAGCAAAAGTAATTGATCAAATGATTGACCATTATCGAAATAGCTCACAGCTCGTTATTGGGGCAACTAGCTCTGAGCAGAAACACTAATGGCGCTTACCTATACACCTCTTTGTGAGTTTAACACTCCAGCTCCTAATTTTAGATTACCTGACGCGCATGGTACTTTTATTACAAGAGATATGGTAAAGAAAGCTAATGGACTTTTAGTTATGTTTATCTGTAATCATTGCCCCTATGTAAAAGCCATACAAGAAAAACTCGTTTCTACCTCAGAGCGATTGCTAAAAGAATCCATCGGCTGTGTGGCGATTATGTCTAATGATTATTTAGCTTACCCAGAAGATTCACCTGAACAAATGCTTACGATTGCAAAATCTCACCAGTATCCATTTTCTTATCTGATTGATCAAACCCAAGAAATTGCAAAAGCGTACGGCGCTGTATGTACACCTGATTTTTTTGGCTACAACAGCGAACTCAAGCTTCAATACCGTGGAAGATTGGACTCTGCCCGATCAGATACTTCGGTGAGCAACCCAATACCAGAACTACTAAATGCAATGAGTGAAATTATTAAAACCGGCAAAGGTCCGATAACGCAACACCCAAGTATGGGCTGCAATATCAAATGGAAAGCTGATACTCGCCTACCTTAACAACTGATCCTATCAATGAGAGTACCCCTCTTTGATTTTTAATTGTAATAACATTTCTAGATTTTGTGACCGGATTTGTAGTGCATACTTGGCGCAAGCCTTCTTGGCTCTCCCAAATTGCGCTATAGACAGAAATTAACGCTGTTCCACAAGAACCGGTAAACCCCACTCCTCGTTCATAAATGATTATCTGCAATTCTGCATCGCCCTGCATAGGCTCATAAAAACTAACATTAACACCATGAGGGAAAATATCACACTCTGTGTTACAGTATTGGCCGATTTTTGACAAGATGTCAATATCGCCTGCTTGATCAGTGATATCATGTAAATTAAAAATAGCATGTGGATTTCCTGCCGAGATTAAATGCACCGGTATGGTTTTTTCCAGCAGTGGTAAAAATAACAAATACCGGCCATCAGCACTCCTATTAAGTTTATTCACCAGAATTCCAGATTGAATTAACTCGTCTCGATCAGTGCTTGTGACACCCACTTCAACCTCCACGCTTTGATCTTGCAAGACTCTTCCAAATTGACGGTTAGATGGAGAAAGGAGCATAAAAGAATCTTGGGATGTTGATTCTGCAAGATGAGCAATTAAACTTCTAGCTCCATTTCCACATTGTGCAGCATAAGAACCATCCGCATTATGAATATGATATGGAATTACACCATCTGATTCGGGATGAACTTGAAGTAATTGGTCATAGAAAAGCCCAATATGCTTTAAAGACTCAGTTAATTGACGAACCTTGCTTTGCGTTAAACTTGGAATGGTACGCAATAATGGTTGTTTCCAGTATAAAGATTGCTCAAAATAATCATTTGGAAAGTTATTTTGTGCTTGATTTCCTGATATTATTGCAATATAGTTTTCATGGGCATTATAAAGCACCAAATTAATTAATTGATTCGATCCGTTCATACCCGTATAAATTTACCATAAAATAGAGTAATTAATTAATGCGTATCGTCAATCAATCAATTAGCTTTTCAAAGCTAAACAACCTCAGGCATTGCAAAAAAAAGTTTGTACTCAGTAGCCAAGATAGAATTCAAAAAGATACCCCTCAAGACAATAAAACACTGTTTAATCAAGAATCAAGAGAAATTACAAAATACTTTATAAATAATACCACGAAAGATAAAAATTATAAAGATGCTAATTTTGATGCAACAGATACTGCCATACTTTGTCAGACGAAAAATTTATTTATTTCTCGTCCTGCCTATTTATATCAGGATATACCTATAACCTTTCCATTGCTTTTTTCACTTGGAGAAAAAAAAATACAGCTATTTGAACTTAAATCAATTATCAATATTAGAAAACACCATTATGAATTACTGGCGTTAAAAGTACACTTACTTCAATTAATGGGATGGGAGATAGTTTCTACTACATTAGTTAACATTAACCACGATTTCATTTATCAGGGAGATTCTCAATATGATGGATTATTTAAGTTCCATGATTTGAGTCAAACTATTTTAGAACATATTGAGGGCGGGAAGGCAATTTTAAACGAAGCACGATTATTACTTTTATTGGGAAATATTCCAGATACAGCAATGGGCAAACATTGTGAATTTCCTAACCAATGTTACTTTTTTTCTCATTGTTCTGAACATAAAGTTAAACCCACTAATTCTCTTTTAAGTACCAACATGTTAGAATCTATAAATAAAACAATTTCTAAACTTCCTAGACCAATTTATTTTTTTGATGTTGAAGCTATATCATTCACGATACCCCGCTGGAAAGGCTGCAAGCCATTTGACAAAATACCTTTTCAATTTTCTTGCCATGTATTAACTGAAGATGGTGCATTGCATCACCATGAGTTTATAGACACCAGTGGAGAGTACCCAGTAAAACAATTCTCAGAAGCTCTCGTAAAAGCCATCAGGCATGAAGGCTCAGTATTAGTGTATGACATCTCTTTAGAACGACATAGTGTCAAATTATGTCAAAAAACCAATCCAGAAATTGCATCAGAACTACTTAGGATTGACAGATCTTTAGTAGATCTTCTCCCAATCATTCGCTCTGCAATTGCTTCAGACAAATCTTCACAAGAAAAATTCTCATTAAACTTAAAATCATTAGTACATGGTATTGACCCCACTTTAACTTATTCCAACTTAGCCGGTGTAAAAAATGGGTACGAAATACAAAATGCTTACATCAGGTGTATAGATAGCTCAACAACTCATGAAAAAAAAGAAGAGATCAGAACCCACATGGGTGCCTATTGCAAAAGAGACACCGAAGTACTCGTTGCATTACTGCAGAAGTTAGCTACGGTTAACTAGTTACTGAACTTCTTTCGTTCTTCTCTAAAATATTTAATTTTTTCAGCTATTTTTGCCTCAAAACCATGATTCTTTGGATGATACCACTCTTGATCATCTTTAGGAAAATAAACTTGTTCTGGCTCAAATCCATTGGGATAATCATGGGCATAGCGATAGCCTGAAGAGTGCCCCATTTCTTTTGCGAGTGTTGTTGGTGCATTTCTTAAATGTAAAGGCACCTCAAAGGAACTGTGATTTTTTACATATTCCTGAGCCTCTAGCATTGCGTAATAACCTGCATTACTTTTGCTAGCTAACGATAGATACACCACAGCAATACCAAGCGCAAGCTCACCTTCGGGGCTACCAAGTCTTTCGTAGGTTTGGGCAGCTTCTAATGCAATGGTGATTGCTCTAGGGTCTGCAAGACCTACATCTTCCCAACTCATTCGTATAATCCTGCGAGCAATAAAATGTACATCAACTCCGCTATCCAACATACGACATAACCAATACAATGCAGCATCAGGATGGGAGCCTCTGACTGATTTATGTAAAGCTGAAATTTGGTCATAGAAGACATTTCCTCGCTTATCAAATTTAGATGGTTGTTTGGAAAGTAACTGCGCAACTGTAGTAATTGAAATTAAAGTAACATCAGGCACATTTACCATAGCTTCTAGAGCTGAAATTAATCGCCTCCCATCACCATCTGCGTATTGTATCAAATAATCAATAACTTCTTGAGGTAATGGTTTTTTTGTCCACACACGCTTTATTATTTGTAACAAACTTTCATGGTCTAAAGTGCGTAATACAAAAACTCGCACTCGCGATAACAACGCCTGATTAATTTCAAAGGATGGATTTTCAGTAGTAGCGCCAATCAATACAAATGTCCCATCCTCAACAAAAGGTAGTAAGGTGTCTTGTTGGGATTTGTTAAAGCGATGAATCTCATCAATAAATAAAAATATTCGCTTACCATTTTGATGTTCGCTTTTTGCACTTAGAACAGCGTCTCTAATTTCTTTGACACCCGAAAATACTGCGCTAAAAGTAATAAACGATGCGTTATCACTTGCACACAGTACCCTAGCTAGGGTAGTCTTCCCGCACCCAGCTGGCCCATATAAAATCATTGACTGAAACTTTCCAGAACAAATCATTACTTCAATTGGCATTCCTTTACCTAATAAATGATTTTGTCCGAAAATTTCATTAATACTAGTTGGGCGCATTGCCTCTGCCAAAGGTAGGTTTTTATTAACGCTCATCAATCTTATTATAGTAGTTTTGGTGGGCCCCCTCGGACTTGAACCGAGAACCAACGGATTATGAGTCCGCTGCTCTAACCAATTGAGCTAGAGGCCCATGTATAGTTAAGAATCTTCTAAAAATGACCTTATGATCTGGGATCGAGAAGGGTGTTTTAATTTTCTTAACGCTTTTGCTTCAATTTGTCTAATTCGCTCGCGCGTAACACCAAGATGCCTACCAACTTCTTCTAAAGTATAATCTTTTGCAATACCAATACCGAATCTCATTTTAATAACTTTTGCTTCTTTGTCCGAAAGTGTATTTAAAATTTCATGGATAGAC
The DNA here is from genome assembly GCA_030054035.1 of Candidatus Methylacidiphilales bacterium. Taxonomy (NCBI): domain Bacteria; kingdom Pseudomonadati; phylum Verrucomicrobiota; class Methylacidiphilae; order Methylacidiphilales; species Methylacidiphilales bacterium. The sequence goes on along the minus strand of JASGCS010000003.1, from coordinate 31,905 downwards.
ACATGAATGTTGGATTCACTATTAAACTGATCAGGTGAAAGTGCGTTAACATCTGTAACAAAATCACCAATTCTGGAATTATCCTCATCCCCAACCATTTGATCAAGTGAAATAGGGTCAAGAGATATCTTTAACGCTTTTCTAATTTTCTCTTCAGATAATACAATTTTCATATTTTTATGTTTTGATAATTGATCTGGGGTTGGCTCTTTACCAGTTTGAGAAAGCAAAGATCGTGATACTTTATTTAGTTGATTTATAGTTTCTATCATATGCACAGGTATTCTAATGGTTCTGGCTTGATCCGCAATTGATCTAGTAATAGCCTGTCTAATCCACCAGGTTGCGTAGGTAGAGAATTTATACCCTCTTTTATATTCAAATTTATCTACAGCTTTGATTAATCCTAAGTTCCCTTCTTGTATCAAGTCTAAAAAGTTTAACCCTCGATTGGTGTATTTTTTTGCAATAGAAATTACTAATCGTAAATTCGCTTCGATCATTGCTTTTTTTGCTTTTTGTGTTTCGATCTCTGCTCTAGTTATGTTTTTGTAGAGATCTTTAATTTTAACGAGCGGAAGTTGGCATTCCTGCTCTATTTTTTGAAAAATTGCATACGACAAATCGATTTCTGAAAGCTGCTGCTTGAATTTAATTTTATCAAATTTAGGGGCGCTCTTAATGACTTTTTCTAACCAATCTCTCTTTATTCCATGTTTAAGGTATTGCTGAATAAATAAATCACGATCCACGCCATTTGATAACGCTATAGTAAGTAATTTTTTTTCCTCTTTCTTAATCACATTTCCTACTTCTCGCGTCAGGGCAATCATTCTCGCAACAAACACATAGGCAAAGCGAAGCTCTAGAAACAACTTTGAGCATCTTTGTTGTGCGGCTGCTTTTATTTTTTGAGGTTTTTTACCTAAGTTACCGCTAAATATATCATAATTTCTTTTGATTGCAGAAAGAGTGATTGCTAATTTTTGTTCATCTATTTGAAATAATTCACCATCTTCATCTTCAACTTTTCCAATTTTCTTCCCACGATACTTTACCTTTTTACGCTTAGCGGCAATTTTAGCTTCTCGGGTTGCTCGAGCAAACGCCTCATCAAGGGTCTCTCGATTGTCATTAAAACCAATTACTATATCAGCCAGCCTCATTAATTTCTGCTGATATAAATTATAAGATCCTAGCAATAAATTATAACTGCTCGGAAAGTAGCATAGGCATTTTAGTAGGATAACAATACCTTCGTCTATTCGTTTTGCTATTTCTATCTCACCTGCCCTACTGAGCAAATCTACCGCACCCATTTCGCTCATATAAATCTTTACCGGATCGCCACTACGAGAGCTTTCGGAGCTTAATCGTTCAAGGCTAAAGAGATTTTCTTGGAGCGCATCTTCATTGCGAAGACTATCGCCACCTTCTGTAAAATTAATCTCATCGTAGTTTGGAGGTTTTACAACAATATCAATACCTAAATTCTGGATTGATTCAGACACTTCCGCTATTTGCTCAGCGTCGATATGTAGAGGTAACCTATCCTGAACTTCTGTTATAGTGACATATCCACGGACTTTATTATCATTAATGAATTCCCAAAACTCTTGCATATTTGGAGCATTGTCAAGATCAATTTCTTTATGCTCCTCAAAGTGTTTTTTCGAATGAGTATCGTTAGCGCGCTGAGGGTCGTTTTTTACTTCATGAGCAACAACACCCTTAACGGTTGAATTCGTTTTATCTTTTGCCTGATCTTTTGTTAGACTTTTATCCTTTGTAGAGACCGGATTTTTATTTAATTTGGGTTCTTTTTTTTTGTGAATCTCAGACTTCTTCGACTTAGTTTTTACTATTTGCTTTGATTTGATTTTCTTTATCATTGTTGATTATTGATTTATTGTTTTAACGTTTTTTTACCATGCTTTGGTATAAAATTATAAAACAAACATTTTACCACACGATTGAGTAAACTATGAGTTCCAATATTAATAATAACTGTTCACTTTCGCATACACAACTTAGTGCCTGTTTACGAGTGCTTTCCTGCGATATGGTAGAACAAGCAAACTCTGGGCATCCAGGAGCTCCGTTAGGTCTGGCGGACATTTCTACAGTATTATTTAAGCGATTTCTAAAGTTTGACCCAAGCAATCCTGACTGGTTAAATCGCGATAGATTTGTTTTATCTAATGGCCACGCTTCCGCTCTTCTATATTCATTATTACACCTCACTGGGTATCAATTATCGATTGAAGATTTAAAAAAATTTAGACAATTAGGCTCAAAAACCCCTGGCCATCCAGAGTATTCTCACACTCCAGGGGTTGAAGCAACAACTGGACCGCTCGGTCAAGGGCTTGCCAATGCTGTAGGAATGGCAATTGCAGAACGCACATTAGCAGCACAATTTAATTTAGATGGCTTTAATATTATAGACAACCATACCTATTGTTTTATGGGGGATGGTGATGTGATGGAGGGTATTTCACATGAGGCATCCTCTTTAGCAGGAACATTAAAACTTAATAAGTTAATAGTGTTTTATGATGATAATGGTATCTCAATTGATGGGAAAGTTGAGCATTGGATGAGCGAGGATGTCTCGCTTCGTTTTAAGTCATATCAATGGAGGGTAATTGGACCGATAGATGGCCATGACCCAAACGAGATATCACAAGCTATTACCCAAGCTAGAACACCTTGCGACAAACCTACTTTAATTATTTGCAAAACACAAATTGGTTTTGGGGTTCCAACTAAGGTTGGCAGTGAAAAAATTCATGGTAGCCCACTTGGAGCAAATGATATAAAACTACTAAGAGAAACTTTGCAATGGCCATATCCTCCATTTGAAATCCCCTTGGAATATAAAGAAAATTGGGATATGCGCACAGTTGGTTCTTACGCATATAAAACTTGGGCACTTCAACTTCAAGCATATGAAAATAATTACCAGGATAAATATATTGAACTAATTAGAAGAACACAAAAAAAATTACCCCTACATTTTGAAGAGTTATTTGAGCAGACTGCTAACAGTGTTCATCAAAATGCAAAAAAACAAGCAACAAGACAAAGTTCCCAACAAGCATTAGAAGCAATCGCACCACAACTTCCAGAACTATTTGGTGGGTCAGCAGATTTAACTAGCTCAAACTTAACATCATGGAGCGGAACAGTTCCGTTACACAAATCATTACAAGGAAATTATTTATACTACGGCGTGAGAGAATTTTCGATGGTAGCCATTCTCAATGGCATCTCACTGTATGGAGGATTCATCCCTTACGGTGGTACATTTCTAGTTTTTAGTGATTACGCTCGTAATGCAATACGGCTTAGCGCAATGATGAATCAAAAAGTCATTTTTATCCTTACCCATGATTCGATTGGGCTTGGAGAAGACGGGCCAACTCACCAACCCATTGAGCATCTATGGTCGCTTCGACTCATACCCGGTCTCTCGGTCTGGAGACCTGCTGATAGTCTAGAAACATTAGTAGCGTGGCGAGAAGCGGTAAAGAATAAAGGGCCAACCGTTTTAGCGCTGAGTAGACAATCTTGCTTATACCTTCAAAAACCCAATGACTCAGCAAGCACGCAATTAAAAGCAATTGAAAAAGGTGGCTACATTGTCCATGACTTTAAAGACTTTGATGGGATTATTATTGCTACAGGTAGTGAAGTGTCTATTGCAACCCAAGTAATGGAAATACTTGCAAAAGAAGAAATATATTTACGGGTAGTGTCGCTGCCATCAGTAAATCAATTTCTAGGGCAACCCTATAATTTTCAAAAAGAAATAATTCCAGAAGACACTGCTAAAATAATTGTGCTCGAAGCCGGAGTTACCTTACCTTGGAAAGGGCTTTTTGGTAAATCAATTTGTGTGCTGGGAATTGATTCCTTTGGTCAATCAGCACCAGAATCAAGTTGTTATAAGTATTTTAAATTAGATGTATTATCAGTAACTATAAAAATAAAGGAGTATATAAAATAATGAGTGTAATAAAATTTGCAATAAATGGATATGGTAGGATTGGTAGAAATGTGCTCAGGGCATTCTTTGAAGGTAATTATACCGATACACTAACCTGCGTGGGTATTAATGATCTAGGTGACTCAAACACCTTAGCTCATCTGACTCAATACGACACCACCCATGGTACATTTAGATCTAAAGTCGGGACGAGTGGAAACAATTTAGTTATAGAAGGTCACACTATACCTGTTTTTTCAGAACGCAATCCTGAAAAACTTCCATGGAAAGATTTAGGTGTAGATGTTGTTTTCGAGTGCACAGGTTTATTTACAAGTAGAGATAAAGCTAAAATGCATATAAATGCTGGAGCAAAAAAAGTGATTATTTCAGCACCTGCAACAGATGTTGACGCAACTATCGTCTATGGAGTTAATCATGGTGAAATCAAAAAATCAGATCAAATAATTTCAAATGCATCATGCACCACAAATTGTCTAGCAAATTTTGTTGCACCATTACATGAGCAATTAAACATCCAATCAGGACTAATGACAACTATCCATGCATATACCAATGATCAAGTTTTATGTGATGTGTACCACAACGATCTGCGCAGAGCCCGTTCTGCTACACAATCCATGATACCAGCAAAAACCGGGGCTGCAGCAGCCATTGGGCTGGTATTGCCGAGTCTTGCAGGTAAGTTAGATGGGTTTGCAATAAGAGTTCCAACATTAAATGTATCAATTGTAGACTTAAGCTTTATTGTTGATCGCAATTCAACAGTAGAAGAGGTACATTCAATATTAACAAAAAGAGCTGATGGTCGTGTATTAAAAATATCAGGCGAACAATTAGTTTCATGTGATTTTAATCATAATTCAGCTTCTGCTATAGTTGATACAACACTTACCAAGGTAAAGAACAATCATATTAAAGTTTGCGCCTGGTATGATAATGAATGGGGATTTTCCAATCGAATGTTAGATGTTGCCTTATTACTAGGGTGATACAGATATCATGAAGCAGATACCGTACAAATCATTTAAAAACAAAAAAATATTATGCCGAGAAGATTTAAATGTGCCAACAACCTATCATAATGGAAAACATACCATAACATCTTTAAATAAGTTTTACGCTACTCAATCAAATTTAAAACCACTTTTAGAAGCAGGCGCTCAGGTTGGCATTCTTACACACTTTGGAAGACCAGCTAATGATGGTTCAGATCAAAAAGAATATTCTGTTGAGTTTATGGTTACTGTACTGCGAGATTTATACAAAGTACCTGTAACATTTTGCTCATCTATACAAAATAAAACAATACCATTTCGAAGTAAAGAAATAATACTATTTGAAAATGTACGGCTAAACGCAGGAGAAACTTCAAACGATGAGGTTTTAGCAGATCGTTATAACTCAATGTGTGATGTATATATTTTTAATGCATTTGCTACTTCACACCGTGCACATAGCTCCACAGAAGCTATTATCAAAATTGCAAAAGAGGTTTACTTGGGGCCATTAGTAGAATACGAAATAAAACAATTGGATACAGCAATGAATAATCCAACTCGACCATTAATTGCAATTATTGGTGGGAAAAAGGTTTCAACTAAATTTGATTTAATTAATAATATGCTCAATTTTGTTGACACATTAATAGTTGGTGGCGGTATTGCCAATACTTTTTTAAAAAGTAACGGTATTAACATTGGATCATCAATTTGTGAAGATAATTTTTTAGAACAATCAAATAATCTTTTAAACAACAAAGGTAAAAATAAAATTATCCTGCCCATTGATGTAATCACTGCTAAATCAATAGATTCAAGAATTGGCAACAATGTAACGATAAGTAAAGGTGTCGCAAACGATGAAATGATTTTAGATATTGGAACACAAACAGCATTACATTATAGTTCAATAATCAAACAAGCTAAAACAATCCTATGGAATGGACCGTTAGGCGTAATAGAAAAAGACTTATTCAAAGATGGAACAAAAGTAATAGCTCAGGCTATAAATAAATCAGATGCATTTGTAATAGCAGGTGGAGGGGAAACAGTGTTTGCAATAGAAATGTTTGGGATTTCAAACAGAATCAATTATTTAAGCACTGGTGGTGGCGCATTTCTAGAATACTTAAACGGAACTAAACTGCCTAGTCTTAAGGCTTTTGAAAAAAGAAAAAAATCATAGGCTAAATTTTTACTCTACTTTTTAACTCACCTCTACTATAGAGGAGAGACATTTCTTCTAGCGTTCTGGCTTTAATTTTACTAGCCATTCCTGCGCAACCAAAATCTTGTAATCTTTGTTTACAAACTAATTCCATAGCTTTTAGACCTTCAGATAGATATTTTCTAGGATCAAATTCTTCTGGATAAGTATTAAAATATTCACGGATTGCAGCAGTACAAGCTAATCTTAAATCAGTATCAATATTAATTTTTCTAACTCCATATTTAATACATTCTTGTATTTCTGAAACAGGAACCCCATAAGATTTTTTAATTTTTCCACCATAAGTATTAATTTTTGAGACCAAGTCTTGTGGGACTGAACTTGAGCCATGCATAACGAGATGCGTATCTGGAATTAAAGCATTAATTTGTTTAACTCGTTCAATAGCTAAAGTCTCACCTGTAGGTGGTTTTGAAAATTTATATGCACCATGGGATGTCCCAATTGCGATAGCTAAAGCGTCAACTTGAGTATCATGCACAAAATTAGCTGCTTCTTGAGGATCAGTTAAAAGTTGATTGTGTGAAAGGACTCCAGATGCTCCAGATCCATCTTCTTCTGCTGCCTTCATTGATTCTAGTGATCCTAAACATCCTAATTCACCTTCCACTGAAACGCCAGCCGCATGAGCTATACTCACAACATGTTTTGTTACATTTTTATTGTAATCATAATTCATAGGGGTTTTCATATCTTCACCTAAAGACCCATCCATCATCACTGAAGAAAAGCCCAATTGAATTGATCTAATACATACTGCCGGAGAGGCTCCATGATCTTGATGCATTACTAATGGAATATGAGGCCAGGTCTCTATAGCTGATTCAATGAGGCTCTTTAAAAAAAATGAACCTGCATAAGCACGAGCACCAGCAGAAGCTTGAACAATTACTGGAGCATCAAGTGAATTAGCAGCTCTCATAATCGCTTGCATTTGTTCTAAATTATTAACATTAAATGCAGGAACACCAAAATTATTTTCAGCTGCAAAATCTAGTAAATGTCTTAAACTAATTAACATTTAAAATTTACAAATAGGTTTTAAAACAAAAGAGAAGAGAACATTATCATCACAATCCTCTCCAAATATCTCAAATAAAGATACTACAAGTGAACTTATAGATCCTAAATCACGTTTTTTGACTGGAGCTTTTGGAAGCGTTGGGTTGAGAACTACATTACCTCTTTTATTACTTAATGTTATTAAAGCTAGTATATTGTTTCCTATAGATGATTTAATAAAAATTGTAGAAGTATTTGATAGGCCATTGTCTACTAAAGCAGAAATATAAGTATCACTTATAGGAGCAAGAACTAACGGTGAAGTGAATGAACCAATATTTCCATACTCAGAATATATAGCTAATTTATTCGCAATTACAATACCATTTGAATAAGAATTAATAGAATTATACGCATTTAATGAAATATAATCTGCCTTAATAGGACTATATATATTAATCGAATATTGATTAGTATCATTTAATGAAGTATTTGGAGATGCTTTTAAATATAAATTAGTAATATTTAGTTGTGATAAAAACGATACTCCACCTATTGGAATAATTATATTCCCAGATAATTGCTGTAAATACAAGGTTCTAGTTGAATCAATCCTATTGAATACTGGTAATATTCCTAAATAAGCTCCCAATAAACCAATTATATTATCACCAGAAGCTATACTTATTACTGCGTCAATACCATTTGAAGAGATATAAATTCTTCTGTTTTCAATATTATCAGAAGGTAGGTTTCCTGTTGCTAATAGAGTAATTGGGGAAGAAATTGAACCAATATTGGAATCAGCTTCTAGACGGATAGTATTTGCAACTATTGATGAAGTTGTAGTAGTTATTATAGAGCCACAAAGTTGCAATAACGATAAACCACAATTTGAACTATTTGATCTATTTTCAGCTTTAATATGTAAATTAATTTTTCCATTTATTAAATTATCAGCAGAAAGATTTATAACTCTTGGAAGAATGATATCGCCATTAAGCTGAATAATTCGTATTAAATGTGTAACATTGCTTATAAAAGAAACATTACTAATAATATTGTTTTCATTAATGGTTAAAAGTGAGAAGATATTAGAATTGTGTGCTAAGTGTAGTGAGGTATTGAATGTGAAATGTACTCTATTTTCATTACTTGAATGTACTAATAATGCGTTTACTGAATCACCTATTGATTGTGAAGCGTATAAATCAAGAAGTATATTTGATCCTAAATTAGTAATATCAATACTAGCATTAGATGAAGAGAAAATATTGCCACTACCATAGGTTGAACTTTCAGCACGTATTTGAATTGTTAAATCACGACTATTTGCACTGTCAATAATAAAGTCATTAGCTCTAAATACTAACGAATTAGATATGGTTATAGAGCTACTTATTGATCTAAGAGAAAGTAAATTATCATTACCAGTAGTAGAAATGCCAGAATAATAAAACTTTGACTTACCAGAACCTAATATATTTAGAATAGAAGTGCTTGCATTTAGGTATACAGAATTATTATTACCGGTCAATTCTATTATTAAAACTTTTGATGGTAGTGAACTTAATGAACTATTTAATCCAATAATTGATAAATCTAATGGTATAGCAAGGCTACCAATTGAGCCATTTGAAGAAAGAATAAATGAACGAGCAGTTAGTAGTGTTAAAGCATCAGTAGTAATCCCTGATTCTGAATTTGAACGATAAAAAAAGTCACCAGGTATAACAAAACTTTTATTAAACTTAAACTTACCATACCTTGATTGATATAAATACAAAGGTGAACTTACATTTGAAAAACTAATAGCATTGAGTGAAATCTCGCTATTAGTAGCAATTGCAATTCCTGATTCTGAAACATAATCAGCAATTTGTTGATAGAAATTAGTACCAACAACATTAATATCACATGCACAAACTAGACTACCAAATTGCTCACTTGATGTGCTAAAAACAGTAATATTAGGAATTCTTGATGGATTCAAAGAAGATAATTTGACAGAAATAGCTTTAGTGGCTTGTACATGTAGAGAATCAACATAAATACTACCAGTAGTATCATCTATTAAACTTCTAGTAATGATAGAACCATTACTAAGTAAAGTAAAACTAATATTTGCATCTTGTGTAGTGATAACATCTAACTGTAAATTAATACCTGAACTTGGTATATAAACATTTTCATTGGCGCTAAGATTTTGTAATAATAATTCACATTGTGGAAGACATAGCGATGGGTTAATCCAATTAATTGCATTTGGAGATCCAATGGCATCTAAATTAAGTAAACTTAAAATTGAATGATTTTTACTTAAATATATTCCTGAGCCAGCAGTAAAAGAAAGTGTATTACTTACAAAATCAACATTGGTATTAGTGTTGGCTTCAATAGTAAGAGGTACTTGGCTAGTTCCTATTGAATTATAAGCATATATTCTAAAAGCATTTGCAACTAATGTAATTGGAGAAATTGAATAAACATTACCATTAATTGATGTAAGTTGTAAAAGTGAAATTTTTTGATTATTGTATAAAGTATTTCCACCTGGTAATAATACTTTATTCTGATTAGTTAAACCAAAACTTGATTGGGGAAGCAAAAGATCTCCCACTGAAGTTGTAATAGCTAATTCATGAGAACCAGATACACTTACTTGATCTGAAAATGAGATATATAAACCACCGTAACGAACCGATAAATCAGGATCAGTAGATATATCAATATAGATATTACCGTCATAATATGTAGATTCAAACCATCGTGAAATAGTAAATGAATTTCCTCTTGAATTATTAATTAGAACTGGGCTTCCAGTTGGGTTTAAGGCTAAAACTTGGAATAATTGATCTGGAGATCCAATATCTCTTGCGCTCACAATCTGCACAGCGCCAGCTGTGATTAATCCACTGCTTAAAATACTTTGCCTTTGATTTTCTAAAATTTGATTTTTAGTTTTTAATATTAATGTAACTAAGCTAGAAAATGTTAAGCCATTTGAACCAATATTAATTTCTGAAGTATCATTTTCGAGATAAACAATATGATCTACATCCTGTGTAAAATTAATATTGTTAGTGTTTGCAGAACTTAAATGTAAAGCATTAATCAAATTCGTAGTACCTACTGCTTGTACATATATACTATCTCTAATTTCAACAAATAAAGTGCCTGCAAATGGTTTATTTAATAATGTACGAATAGGGGAATTTGCATTTCCAATACTGCCATTAGGTGCAATCAAATCAATTGTATCACTATTTAATGCTCCGCATTGATCTATAACAATCACACATTCTATTGAACTATTTTGGGCAACTAAAACTATTGCACTAGATACATCATTGAGACCAATCAATCCTGAATTAGGGAGTGAAATACCTGAAGATGGAATTATTATTGGATCTGTATCACTATAAAGTGAAAAATAGTACTTTAAAGGAGTGACAGTATTAAGTTGTATATTTAATTTTGTTAAATCTATTTGACCAGATAGAGCAATTGAGTACAAATTATTTGGAGAAACAAATTGGCTACCAGTATAACGATTTATTGTTACTATTCCTGCGTTTTGGACAGATAGACGCTTAGAGGTATCTAGTATCGCATTTTCCCTACTAAATATATATCCAATATTTAAAGCATCGATTACTATAGATGAAGTAGAAGATATAGTTGCAAGTACAGTATCTGGTTTACTATAAAGTGAACCATCTACATTAATTGAAATATACTCATTGGCAAATACATTTCCAAGAATTAAGGTACTATCAGAATGTATTAAAACAGTGTTGGGTAATCGACAATTCAAACCATTGACTTGAGTAAAACAAATTTCATTTGAAACACCATTATATAAATACCCTGCAACGGTTAGAAAAGCTAAATCTTCGGTATTATTATTTGTGGTGTTTAATTTAAATGTAGATAAGCATGAATTATTTACATTACTTATTGCACAAATATTATTATTAGTTACCAAAGTAATTGGACCATTTTCAGTAGTTAGACTGCTCTGAACTGAACTATTTGAAGTAATGCTGCCTGTAAATGCTAATAAAGATATACTACCAGTACCAGAAGTCGTAATTCGTGTATTATTCAAAGTAATTCCCAATCCAGTATTATCAATTAAATTTGAGACCTCTAAAATAATGTTCACATCTGAACTTAAATTAATGACACCATTTAAATTACCAACAATAGAATTAAAAGCCTTAAGATGTATTGTGCCAAAAGAAACTGATTCTAATTGGTTTTTGGTTATATAAACATCTGTACTTGCATTAATTAATGCGTACCCGTTATTAAACAAATCAAATAATACAATTTGATTTGTTAAATCAAAAGCATCTGCAACAATTATAATATTGCTAAAACTATTACCAAATATATTTTCGGTAATAGTTGAAGAAGATAAGTTTACTTCTTTAAGTGAAATATTATTGTTATATACTCCATATATCTTATTATTCCATAAATATTGTGAATCTTTCTCAATATAGGCACGAGCATATGCAGGAGTAACAATTAAAATATTATCAAAGTTTAAAGCACTATTTCCAGGCCTTAATTTAATATAAGAGCTAGAACCACCAATATCATTACAGGTCGACTGATTGATTGGACATTGACTCAAAGTAGTTTTAAAACCTGAATATAGATGAATAGTAGATGCTGTAAGTACCTGTGGTGTAGTTCCTTGAGTAATGGAACCTTGCGCATATAATGCGATTGATCTTCTTGTAGATAAATTTGAAGGTAAATAGTCTAAAACTAAATTATTACTATGAGTTCCTAGTCCTACTGAATAAGCCTTACTTATTAAAGTATTTAGTGAGGATTTTACTGAATTAGTTAAAGTTGAACTAAAAGGATTGTCAATAAACAATATATATAAATTATTTGCTATATCAGTGGCGAAACCAAAACTTAATCCAGGAAGAATTGAAGTGTTATTTTGGATAATTAATGGGTTTTGCTCAGATCCATAAGACTTATTTAAAAGAGAGCCGCTATCCCCAAGTATTAAATTTGCTGCTGGTGAAATTGTTATAGAATTTGAACCATTATTAAATAAACTATTATTAAAACTAACTACTCCGTTTATTGTTATTGAAGATAGTAACTCAATATTAGTGTTAAATCTAACAATTGAATTTACCAAATCAGTAAACTTAATGAGAGGAATTAATCTAGTGGAATTAATCGTTGTTGTTCCAGAACCAATTGAAAGAGCTAGTCCATCATTAATTGTATTATTAATTAACGTTACCGAAACATTAGTTGATGCTGTTAAACAAAAGGAATAGGTTAACACAGCACCGTTACAATTAAATGTAATACGACCATTAGATTTGTAATGATTTGAATCAGTACCGGTAATAGAATTTGCAGATATAGAAATAGAATTTGCAGTAATACAAGCTCCCACTAACGCGCAAGAAAATGATTGGTTACCATTATTAATGAAGATATTAGCATTGGAATAATTCAAACTATTGGTGATAGTTGTAGCAACAGTTGAATATAGGTACAAATTCCCAATCGAAACAGAAGTAAAGGTAAGAGTATCAGGTATTAATGAATCAATAGAACCAATTAAATGAATTGAATCACCAGTTGTAAAATTATAATTTTTACCAGAACTATTTAATTTAGATAATACAATTGGATTGGCAGATGATCCTATGGAATTAATTGAAGTTAAAGTAATAAAATTTGAATTTAAAGTTCCAGAAATTATAGAACCAACCGAAACAATAGTAATGTTAGTAGCAGTAATTGATGGTAGTGCTAAGTTGCCTAGAATATTATTGATTGATATTGATCTTAATGTACAGGTACTAGGGCATACTTGATTTACTACAGTGTTACTTAGTTGCAAAGATATCTCATTTGCAGAAATGTTAAGGTAGCCATTACTTATATTAAGTTTATTGCCAAGACCAACTGTATTTGTGTTTATTGTAAATGAATTAGTAGATGTATTGCCAATAAAAGATAGCATAGTAGAAGGCAATGAAGAAACATTAGAAATAGGTGTTAACTTATAATTTTGTATTGTTGCACTTACTAAATTACTTATATTACCTAATTGAATATAGGTACTATCAGATTCGATTAATAAGTTTTGTAATGAGATAGACGATGAATCACTAATAGTAATTGTGTTAATAGTGCTAGTTGCGCGAGTCGTTACAGAACCATAACTACCTTTTAAAGATAATTGAATCTTATTCAAGCTATTAGCTAGACCTGAATAATTAATAATAATATTAATTTTATTAATTGATGTATTTGTGATTTCAAATGTACTATCACGGGATATTTTAAAATTTAAAGGAGAAGTTCCAAAAGAATTACTATATAAAAACACATTAGAATTTTTTGGTAAAGAAACTTCACATACACAATCATTGGCAAATGAAAAAGTATTTGTTCTAATTTCTATTTGACTTGAAGAGATATTTACAAATCCAGTATTTAATATATATAAAATAGAGTTATCTATCGGAACACCTTGATTATTTAATATTGCATTTGCAACATATGGGCTATTGATTAGTGTACTATTTGAAGAAATAATAACAATCTGACTTGGATTATAGAATTGTTGTTGATAAGTATTTTCTAAATTATTGTTGAAGATTACAGTTGTACCTATAGTGGCACTTAATTTAGATCTAAAATTAGCTACGGTTAATCCTGAAGTTGCTTTTAAGAAAGCATTTGAATTTACACTAGTTGTAATTTCAATAGAAGCTAAACTAGGGCTATTTGAATTGAATATAGATATTGGATAATTAAAACTACCTATTAAACCATTGCGCGCAGATAAAGAGATAGAGCTTGCAATAATACTACCAAAAGTCTGGATAGAACCATTAGTAGAAACTAAAATAAATCTAAAATTATTGCTATCTGTATTTAATGCTATAGGATTTATACCATTATTAGAATTAATATGACCACCAAGATATTCTAAATATAAGGTGGCATTAGTTGAAATAATATTATTGTCTGTAGACAATAATATTTTATTATTTATATCAGTTAGGTTTTGTGGTAAGTAGTCATATAAGGAAATAGTACTAGATAATGCAACTAGATTATTTGATTTGATTACAAATTTATCGTAAATAACTGAACTATTCGGCAAGCTCAATTTTAATGGCCTAAATACAGAGCCAACATTTGAAGTACCTATTAATTCAATAGAATTTGTAATAAGTTGTGCATCAGAATAAATCTCACTTGCATGTAAAATTAATTCTGATGATGAGTATAAAGTAACATTCATTAAATCTATAATTCCATTTTGTGAATCTGCAATAAAAGATAGTTTTGAAACTGATGGATTTATTTGTATAACATTAGAAACTTGATTGAAACCAAGCACACTTAATGTATTTAAATTTTGAAATATTATTTCTCCAAATGCTAAATTCTCTAAAAATGTTTTGGTAATAAAAACTGTAGCTAAGTTATTTGAAGCAAAACTAATCGTATTAGTGATAAATAAATTATAGCTTACATATGAATTAATACAATAGTCATTAGTATAAATATTATCCGGACAAGTAGAATCAGAAATAATATATGCATTAAACTTTGGTGCTACTATTTGAGTAGGAGGATTGTTGGGTTTGAATACAAACAAAGAAAAGTTAGATGGTGCATTAAAGTTAACAACACTTTCTACGATGATATTTGGATTTAAATTGATATAAGCATTTTTTTGCGTAGTAATAGATAAACGAGATAAATTACTATTATTAATTGATATAGGGTTGTTAAAAGTACCAAGTTCACCATTAACAATGAAAGTTAAATAATTAGGTTTAAATGGAATTGCACTATTAGAAATAATATTACCATTAGACTCTATTGTAAGGATTGATAAAACTGTATATTTACTAATTATATTAATAAATAAATTATTAAGATCAACATCAACTATGCCAGCTCCTGAAATGGTAATAGTTAAATTTTGAACTGCGCTTAATGGAATCTCAGGAGTATTTTCAAAATTAATATTTGGGTTTGTAAATTCAAAAGATAAATTATTTGCCAAACTGTTAACTGGTGTTACAAATGATGATGTTAATGACAAATTAAATAATGTCGGTGTATCAAAAATAATAGATTTAGTATCATAATAATCCATAATCTGAATGGTTTCGTAATTGCTAAATTTTATTTCATTAACACTAACCATACCAGTGATTGACAATGAATTGTCACTTTGAGATCTATCTATAAAAGTAATAAGTACATTACTTAGTTCATTTTTACTGCTTGGGACAGGAGTATCAAAACTTGAAGAAGATATTCCTAAATTAGATTGATTGATTGTATTGGTTAAAGTTAAACTTGAAACAGAAGAGGTAATGGAAATAGAATGAAGATTATTAGTAGAACGCAAGCTAGAAATAAAATAACTATTAGATAGAGCAACTATTATAGAAGGAAGATTGTTGGAAAGAATATTAATTCCACTATTTTCTATCTCACCAGCAATAAATGAAGCTGAATTTAAAGTAGAATTAATTACTATGGGGTTACTGACAGTTCCTAAGGATTTAGAGGTTCTTAAAATTATATTGCTTACATTAATATTAGAATTTGAATCAAACATTAGAATAGAACCATTTGAAAATATATGCACTAAGCTAGAAGCATTACTATTTGAAGTAATAGTATTAATTAATAAATCATTGCTAAAATTATTATTTATATAAATTACTGTAGAAGTAGCCGCTGAAGCATTTGAAATAGTTAATTTAGAAACCGCTATCTGTAATGGTGATAATAATGTTCCAATTGAATTATTTGATGTAATAGTTAAATCAGAAGTTTGTAAAAGTGAATATTGATTTTGATTATCAACTTTTCCAGTTCCAGTAGCTGTTATTTTTACAAAGTTATTTACACCAATTGTTTGTATTCTTGAAATAAATAAATTATTATCGGTAGTTAAAGTTACGTTAGCGTTTGTAAGTATAGAAATTATTGAACTACCAAAAATTGAACCATTAATTGCCTTCGCTGATCTTATGTATAGATCAGTTTGTACAGAAGTATTGAAAGTGACTCCACCATTTAATGAATAAAATGATAAGGCATAAGCAGTCAGAGTATTTGAAATATTAATTGAATTTACATCTTCTGAATCAGTAATAAGGCTTATACGAGTTTTTTGAAAACTATAATCTAAATCAGTTGATACCTGTATAACTCGACTTCCAAAATGTAAAGATAATAAATTATTTGACAAAGTGCTTATTGGAGTAAGCGCTCCAGCAGATGTATAAATAGAATTTGTATTACTATCAATTTGTCTAAATGAGTAGCTAGTTTTAGGAATTGCTAGTAAGTTAATAAGATGTGAAATTAAAAATACATTATTTGAAACATTCACATTAAATGTAGTAGGGAATGTTGAAATTTGAAAAGGATTACTAGATGCGCCGATTGAGTTTTTTGCAATTAGGGTTAGGTTTGTAGAAGCAAATGAAGGACAAATAGAAATACACAAAATTGAACCATATAACGATCTAAGAAGAACAGTTGCGTTGGAAGTAAAATTATTTGAAATAGAATCTATAAAAATATTACCAACTACTTGAGTTATCTCAATATTTTTACTAGTGCTATTATTTTGATTATAGCTAATAGATAGTAAAGGTGTAGAAAATGTGCCGGCTAACAATAAGTTACTCGCAGTAACAGATTGAATATTTTTTATTGTAATAGATATTGTTCCAGTAATATTGACAATTAATTGGTTTAGATTTGTAGAATTGGTAGTAGAACCAGCAATTAACACCAAAGAATTTGAAGTGATTTGATTTGCAGCGGTGCCGATTTGTGTAATATTTCCAGAATAAGCATTATAAACAGTATTCGAATCTGCATTTAATCGAACAAAACCAGAAACTCTGATATTACCTAGTTCGGTAATTGGGCTAATGAGACGAAGTCGTGCTGTATTTGGGAAAAGACAAGATACTCCTCCAGTACAAGTTACACCATTTTCATCAAGACCATTAATAATAATTTTCCCAGAAGTAACAGACACTAATAATTCACCTTCTATAAGTGAATAGTTAACTGTATTTTCAATAATAGTTCTTGGAGTATCTGAACAACTAGTATTTATTGCAATTGTGTTAAAACAAATTGCCGCCTTAGAATTGAATATTAAGTCAGCACCGTTAACAGACACTAAACGATTAAATGTTGTAAAACCATTATTAGTATTAAAAACTACTTTTGCTGTAGAAACTAATGATACATTATTTAAATTTATACCAGAATAAATTGATTGATTTGTAGAAGGATTGTTTGATACCACTGTAAAGGTAGTAATTGAAGAGCGATTAACAACAACAGGAGATGAAAGTAATGAAACAATACCATACATAGCTCGTAAATTGAGATCAAAAGTAGTTAAAGAATTGAAAATTGAAATAGGAATATAGTAATTTGATCCTCTTCCAGCAAGTATTATATTAAGATCCCCTTGATTCACTGGTGTAGTTGAAAGACATTTATCAGTTGATAGCAATGTAATTGGACAAGTATCAACAATTAATATTTGATTAAAGACTAAACTAGAGGATGGAATAATAGTACAAGAATTTGTTGGATTACAATTCCACTCATTTGTATTTAAAGCTCTTATAAAGTATGCAGGAAGTGTAGTAACATTTATAATTACTTGATTATCATCAGTTTTGTTATAAACCAAACTTGAATCACATTGAGAAATACAAATATCTAGCTCATTTTGTTCTGGATATAGAACTGTAGATATGTTAATAGGTAAACTTGAAGTTCCAATACTATTTGCGGTGAATTTAAAGGTTCGAGCTGTTACTATTGAAATAGCATTAGTTGTAATTGAGCCAAATGAGGTAAGTGAAAGTTCTAAAACTTTTACATTATTATTAATAGTTATTGGACCAGCTGTAGCATTTAATTCTAAAATAACTTTTCTAAGTCCATACACTCGTGAAAATGAAGCGTAATTATCAGAGATAAATTGATTTATTTCATTATTAATTGTTATACCTGATGCACCAGAAGTTGTAATATTTAAAGTATGATAAACATTACTATCAGAATTATCATAATTTCCATCAAAACTAAATCTTACAAAAGAACTTGAGGTTTTATCAGTTACGAGATTAATGATATCAGAAGTTGTCTTTAAATATATTGAAGAATTATTTCTTGCACCAGCAAGTATTTGAATAGTAGTTGGATTTGATGAAAGAGCAATAGGTAAATTTAATGAACCTACAGAGCCGCCTGAGGTTAAAGCAAGGTGACTAACGGTTAAAGAAGTTCCACTGGATTGTTCAATATTTTGGACTGAGTTTATTGATAAAAGACTTGCTGTAATGTTATACTTAATTAAAACTGGGTTTGTACTTACTATGTAGATACTACCAGTCATATTTATTAAAGGTAGAATAAATTGTGGATTTGTAGTTGCGCTATGTAATTGTATATATCGTAAAAAACTACCAGAAATAAAACTAGAATTAGTTAGAATAACATTTGCATCATCTAATTTCTCAACCCTTAAAGCAATATTAGTTGGATTATTAAAAGTTAATGATGAAGCGTTAACAATTGACAATGGAACAGCATTCCCATAATTATTTATCAATCCAATCGATACAAAATTTGTTGCTGCACCTGAAGTAGCGCCAATTTCTAGACTAAACGGCGTTAAGCTACTAATAAGCCCAGTATCTGACACATAAATATTACCTGATGAAGTTGTTAAACTTATTGAAGTCGCGGATACTGACTCAATACTATTAACATACACAGTTGATTGAGAAGTAACTAATATCGAATTAATTGATTTAATAGTTAAATTAGAAATATTTAAAATACTTCCATTTAAAAGATTTGCAGCGGACAAGTTAACTGTACCTGTTGAATCTAAAACATACGAACTGAAAACACACTGTGAACATGTAATGTTATTATTAGTTGTTGTAGTTAGTAAATATAACCCAATATTAGGATTAATTAAAAATTGATTTGAAAGATTCTGGGAAGAGAACCCAGTTAAATCAATTGGTGTATTAGAAGCGATATAAAGCAAATGACGATTGTTGCTAGAATAATTACTTGCATAATCAAACTTAATGGTATTTAAATTTGATGTAATCAATGGATTAGTATTAGAGAATAAAAAAGAGATAGCTATAAATGTGTTATTATTATTTCCAGCTAATACAGTTAATGGAATAAATTTCAGTTTAACTGGTTTAATATTAACACTAAGCCCACTATCACAAACAGAAGGGGAATTAGCTGAGCAAACACCAATAGAACCATTACGAGCAAATAATTCTACAGAAGGAGAATCTAAAGTTCCTTGAATTTCTAAATTATTAGTAGCGTCTAAAATTAGTTTAGAATTATTAGGTAAAATTAATCCTGCATTTTCACCAATTATAATATTACTATCAGAGCGTATCCAAATCAATGTTGCTAGATTAAATGTAATAGTACTTGGAATAATTACATTACTGCTTGTGTGTAATTCTAGGCTTACAATATTCTCATTAATAACAAGACCGACTTCAATATTAGGATTAGTATTTTCAACTACAGGATAAAGTAAATTACTAAGAGAAAAATTATTATAGTTTGATCTATCTAAGCATATATATGATGTAGAACAACTTGAAATCTGTGTAAATATAGTTACAGAAGAAGGGTTATAAAAATTATAATTGACAGAGTTTGGATTAAGTATAGCACCTGATATTTCAAATAGTTTTAATCTTACATTTGCATTATTTGCAGTTATTTGTCTGTACCATAAAGAAGGTAGTTGTTGTCTAGATAGATATACAGTTTGTGAACTTGCTGAAGTGGAATCTATAGTAAGTGTAAAAGTAGTAAATGGCGATTGGACGCTATTAACAATATTTGATACTGGTATTGGATTTGAAATAGTTCCAATGGTATTATATGCGTGTAAGTTTATAGATGAAAAACTTAAGATATTAGAGGAAGAATTTGAAAGAATACTTCCATTTATAGCCCAAAGAGTAATGGATGAGACTAAACCATTATTCGTGATTACACCATAATTAGAAAATAAATTATTAAAAGTAGAATTGATGGTAATATCGCCATTTGTAAGTGCTAATGCAAGGGTATAATCGTTTGATGGAGTACTTGAATTAAAATAGATGCCAACAGCGTTTGTTGGTCCATTAAGATGTATGAGTGGATTGATCGCAATACTAGTAATTGCGACAAGTGCATTTGAAGAGGTTGCTTCAAAATACGCACCATAAGACTGATTTGAAGCGCTTAAGTTTGAATTACAGGTTAATGTAATGCCTTGAATAGAAGTGTTACAAATTGTTAATCTATCAGTTGAAGTAAAATTATAATTTATAAAATTATTTAATGTCCCAATAGAAGCTGCTCGTAGATACAGTTTTCTAGCTGTTAAAGTGCCGGAACTTTCTATTGTTTTTCCTGATATAATTGCAAGATTACCTTGCGATACAGTTACATTTGAATTAAATGTAACTGAACCTAAAACATTAATTAATAAATCATTTGTAACATTTAATAAAGAATTTTCATTTAATATGAAACCACTATTACTATTAGATGATACTACTTTTAAAGAACCAAAATTTGAACTATCATTAATAGTTAATGTTGTTTTTAACCCACTAACAATAACACTACCTGAAATTAATATTGTTCCATTAAATTCTATTACATTAGGTGAACTTACATTTAAATTATTAAATTGTAAATTTGAATTGTCAGAAAATAATAAAGAGGAAGAATTGGCTTGATTGAAAACTAAACTTAACCCAGTATTAATTAAAGATGAATTTTGATTTAATAATACATTAGTAGAGACAGAATGATTTATTGTCAAATCAGAACTATGAATAGTACCAATAATTAGATTACCAGATGGTGTGGAATTAATAGTAGATGCGGAGGAGGTTATTAGATTAAAAGTTAAATTTGAATTACTACTAATATTGACATTATTAGTGCTATTTGCTGTAATCGAAATTTGATTTGCTGTTAAAGTTCCATTACCACTAACCATTCCAGGAGTTGATAATGAGATTACATTCGCTATTATTGAGTTTGAAAGAGAAATAGTTGATAGCGCTTGTGAAGTAGATAAAATAATTGAAGCTGATGGAAAATTCAAATTTGAAGCAATAGTTAATGAACCTGAAGATTGATCAAAAGAAAATACACCCGATGAAGAAAAAGAAATAGTTGATGAAGCCATACCAAGAAGAGGAAGTATACCTTGAGTTCCTGATTTTATATATACAGACCCATTACTAGCAGAAACAGTTAAATTTCCACTTGACCAAGTGCCTGATACTCTTTCAATAGTTATTGGATTTGATGATGATCCAATAGATCCATTGCTTGAAGTTAAAGATAAAATTGAAGCTCGTAGAGTGCTTCCTGAACCTCTAAGAATATCACCTAAAGTTTTTAATTTTAATGTTGCAAAATTTGTAGGAATGATGTAAGGAATATATAAATTCCCATTCTTTTGATTAATTTCTACCACTGCTGTAGAAGGAAATGTTCCACTTAATAATTTTCCTGAGGTACTTAATGAAGTTATAAAGATTGAACTAGCATTAACAATGAACTGACTTGATAATATTTCAGTTTGGGTCTTATTAGGATTTACATTAATCGGGTTAGCATTACTACCAACATTTCCTAAACCATTATTGGCAATCAAAGTTAAATAACCACTAATACTTTTAGTGGTTATACTGAAATTAGAAGAGGTAGTTATATTACCATTTGACGATAACGAAATTGAATTAGTTTCTAAAGAACAATTTGTAGAACAAGTAGAAATTATATTACCATTAGTATTAGCAATATTAATAGTGTGATTAGAAATATTTGTATTAAATAAGTTAATAACAGAATCAGTAAAATCTAAGGATGTATTCGAAGTCGGTGAATAATTAATATGGATGGTATTAGACCCTGTATTATAATTACCTGTAATTAAAGTGTTAAATTGATTTTGAGAGGTTGATTTAAAATAAATAGAAGCACTTACTCCATTAAGATAGACATTAAAATTAGAATTATTAAGCACATTAGATGTATCTACAATTATTAATCGATTTGTTAAATCAGCAATATCTGAAACTCTAGATAGTAGTAATAATGAGTTGGTGATTCCAGAACTTGAATTTATAGTTATGATACGATCTGCATTTAGAATAATTCTATTTGCAAATAATAATATTTTAGTAGAAGTTAAATCAGTATTTAGATAGATATTTCCAGATAATGAATTTATAGAAAAACCGTTATTTGTAGCTATTGAAGGAGCGCTTGATAAAGTAATATTATTATTACTTTGAGCTATTGCAAATAAACCATTAGCATTTAATGTTATGTCAGCATTTAATAATGATAACGCATTATCTAAATGTTCTAAATAAATACTTGATGCAGATGTAGTACAAGAGCTTGTACAATTTGAGCTAACTATCAAATTAGTATTAGAGATAGTTTCATATAAATCAACTTTAATGTAGTTATTTACATTCCCAATAGAAGCGCCTGAGTTTATTTTAATATATGATGCTTGTAATTTATAAACATTAATTCCAAATAAACTCGCACCTGAAGTTCCGTTTTGTGTGGTTAATTCTAATTTACCGTTTTGAATGTTTGTATTAACACTTCTATGTAAAGAAATCCAGATATTAGTTAAATTTATTGCAAATGAATCTGTATTTCCACATGTGGAAGAAGCTAGACACCCATTTGTTGAGATAGTAAAATTAATACCTTGTCCTAACGCAATTGTGCTAATTGAATTAACTGATGAATAAATATGAGATAAGACATTCCAGTTAATATTTGATTTAGCTTGATTTATAGTATCTGGTGTAACAATTATTCGATCATACTCCGTTGCATTAATATAGATATCACCATATGGTGAATATGAACATCTTTGGTCACTAGTGCTACATTGACTCGCTATTTCAACTACTTTATAATTCTTTATTGATGTGGCATCTATAGCTGAATTTATAAAAATAGTTCTGCTCGCAGCACTAGAAGATTGCAATCGTACGATACTAGTATTAATTGAGATTGTAGATTGAACATAAACATCTTTTGTTCCAAAATATAAATATTTGAAAACATTATTAATGTTTCCAGAATTTATAATAAGTTTATGAGCTGAGCTACCAATTCCGGAACTTGCACAAGAAGCAGAAACACAAATTATTGAAATGCTATCTGAGGCAATAATAGATTTATCAAGATCATTATTTAAATTATTAATTTCTAAAATAACAGTTTTTGCAACGATATTTTCCATAAGATAAATATCAGCACCGCTTCCACCTACTTTAAACACATTTCCGGATAAAGAACCATACAGATTGATTCTATTAGTTGTACTTTTATTAATTACATACGCTGAACCATTCACTGCACTTAAAATCAAACTAACAGCTGCGCCTGGTTTTATTGCAATTGGATAGTCTAATTCACCTATTCCAATAGTACCATCTGCAATTAACGTTATTTGATTAGCAATTATTTCAATACTTAGATTTGATGAAGTTTTAATATTCTCAAAAGATTCTAATGTTACACTACTAGTACCAACATCAATAGTGGAATTTAATACTATTGAACCTTTTAAAGATTTAATATCTAAACCATAGCCAACACTACCTGATGAGTAGGTTTTTATATTTGAATTTAAATCTAAATCACCAGTTGTTTGAAATAAGTGTAACACTTTAGAAGTAATAAGTGAAATTGGGGAAGATGAACTTAAAACACTGGTTGATAAAATGGACGATACATTATTAGATGATATATACGCATCAAAGGATAAAGCTGTAGATGAGTCAGCTCCAATAGTTAACAAACCATTAACACCAATTGAAACATAAACCGGTTGTAATTTAGAACCTATTTCATCTGAAGAAAAAAGATTGATGTTATTAGCAATTAAAGCTCCAGTAAAGTTACTAATACCAGCAGCAGTTAAAGTAATATTTCCTGATGTTATCAATGCACTACCAGACAATATTTTGGTGGTATTAATATCAAATAGAATATTATCATTAAAGAAAATATGACCATTAAAATTTAATGTAGTAGATCCAGTACTGTTATCATAAAAAGAAACAGTAGTTGCGCTTTCACCTAATTGATAATTTCCTAAAGCTAATTTATTGATATCATTAGCGGCAATATAAACACTGCCACGAGTATTTGAGATACTTAATAATGCGTCGCCACCAAGGTTTATAGACATTCTATTGGTGGATGAAGATTGACCTATATCACCATTAGTATTAACAATAGTGACAACATTCGCATTAATAGAACCATAAAACTGATTTCCAGTCAGACTACGAAACTCTACAGCATGTGAAGTAATTGATGCTGACCCGGTAAAACTTTGTGCACTAAAAAGAAGTTTAATTTGATTACCTGCAGCAACAGTTGAAATATTATTTGACAATACAGGTTGATTGGCTGATGTAGAATCAGTAAAAATAAATCCTATCGTGCCATAATTAAATGGTTTAAAGTAAGTTCTACTTGAATCCACAGATCCAATCAATAATTGGTACAGTGATTTTGAGCTACTAGATACATAAAGATTTCCACTTTCTGCAACAATACTAAAATGTGAGTTGCTAGTAATTGAGGTACGACCATAAACATTAAGTGCTATTGGTTGAATTGTTTTTAACAAACCATCATAACCAATCGAACCTTCTTTTGAAGTAATTGTAAGAGAGGCGCTCGTATCCGCTAATTCTAACGAACCTGTACCATAAATATTGCTTAGGGCAACAATAGTTAAATTTTTTACTTTAATTAAAGCGCTATTATTTAAATAACCGTACTTAACATCAATATGTAAAGAAATATCGCTTATATCAATAGTACCATTAGGAATGCTCAAATTCTGATTTAGTGATGAATCAGCGATAAGGAATAAATTATAACTTACAGAAGAAAAACTTAAATCGCCAAACAAAAGAGTGTTTTGTGAAACCGGAGAACGAAGATATACATTACTACTAGCAATTGTATCTACAATAAAATTTGTATTTGAAATGAATGAATCGGATTGTATTGTTAATGGATATGTTATTGTTCCTATATTTTCAGCTTTAAGAGTGATTGATCCAGAAACTGTACTTCTGATTGTTCCCCTGTAATTTATACTGCCAGAACCGGCCTCTAACTTGATATTATTAACATATAAAATATCACCATTTGCATTCCCTCCATTAATATTACCATTTTGGGTAGTTACCACTAATGATGGAATATACTGCGAAATAACATTAAAAGCCCCGTTAATTGTAATATGACTAGGTGTTCCAGC
The DNA here is from genome assembly GCA_030054035.1 of Candidatus Methylacidiphilales bacterium. Classification (NCBI taxonomy): domain Bacteria; kingdom Pseudomonadati; phylum Verrucomicrobiota; class Methylacidiphilae; order Methylacidiphilales; species Methylacidiphilales bacterium. The sequence continues at coordinate 6,199 of JASGCS010000003.1, read as the reverse complement.
AACCGCAGTTAATTGTTTTAACGAATAGATACCTGTAGTGCTTACTTGAACGGTTCCTTCAGTAGTTGGTAGTAAACTTCCTAAAAAAGTAGATTGTGATTTTGAACTCAAATAAATTGAACTATTAAGTGCATTAAAGAAAAATTCATTTGAAGAATCTGATAAAGATCCCCTGCTACTTTCAATCTGTATTGGACTAGTTGATAGCCCGATGCCATCTGTACTTGTTGAGCCATTAGCAACCAAATAAACTCCCCCACCATTTAATTGTATATAGCCTGCTGTTGTAGTATCATTTTTTATGTATTTTGAATTTAAACTTACAGAACCTGCAGATATAGCTGGCAACGATGATTCTTCTTTTAATAATATTCCCCTCGTACTTATCGTTGAGATATATACTTTAGAAAATCCAAAATCTAATTTAGAAATAGTTACATCAGTACTACTAGAAGAAGTTGAATCAACTAATACAATAATATCTGATGCTGAAAGCAATAAATTCGAGCCATCAAAAGTATTAGGCAAATCGAATTTAATCGCAATTTGATCTGCCTTTATAGTTCTATTAGTTGCGGTTATCTCTATAGCATTAATGTTTGCAAATCCAGTACCAACATCACCTAAGGAAGATCCCGTAATTGTTGATGAATCATAAAGAAAATCGTCAGTCGTTGTAATAGAACCACAACTTGCATTAGAAAAACACTTTAAAGAATAAGCATTATATATCTCAAGATCTTTTAAAGAAAGATCTGCCGACAATGTTATAGTTCTATTATTTACAGGATTTAAATTAAATAAGATAGTGAGATTTAAAGCAGAATAAGAGATAGAATTTGTAACTGAAGCAAACGAAGATCCTAGCACACCGCTCTGGGTAACAAACAATCTTGTCGCGCTAGTACTTTCACTCGTACCTGAAATTGTTGTAGTACCAGTTCTATAAATAAAATTAGCAGAATTACTAAATAATTCAAAAAGATTGCCGTTTGTATCGAGATATATATTACCTCCGGCAACTAAATTTATAATTGTTCGACTTGCGTTATATGGTATTTGGATTGGCTGATCAGGACTACCTATATCACCATCAGAATGTATTGTAATAGATAAATAAGTGGAGAGATCAAATTTACTGCCTCTAGTTTGATCAAAAAAATTAGTAACTCCATTAATTGTTGAGAGTCCTAAACCATTATTAGTGGCATTTAAAATATATACATTTGCTAGTGTTACAGTTGAACACCCTAGTGAATTCAAATAACAACCATTAAATAAATCAACTTTTAAATTTTCATTAATAATTAATGAATTAACAACTGTTGCAGGTGCTGTCCCTGCTCTACTTATAAAAGTACTGCCGAGAGAATAAGAAGTGCCAGAAACACAAGTTGTGTTGCCAAGTTGATTACAAAGATTAGTTGTTAATGTGGCAATATAAATATTTGCATTACTAGAGCTAGTTGAGTCTCTGACAAGTAAACTGCAAAACTCATTAACATTAATTGTTGATGAAGTTGAGTCTCGGCAAGCATTACCAGAATCTGAATTAAATGCATTTAATATTATTGGATTTGTAGAAGTTCCAAGTGCGCCGTTAACAACCAATTCCAATCTTTTTGCTGAAATTAGATACCTTCCACTATTATTTGTTATACCTGCGCCAGATTTAATAATTAACTTTCCATACTCAATAAAATTTGACTTTACCGATGAACTTCCAAATCTGAAATTAAAAATATTTATATCTCTTGAAATATCTAAGGCAGTTGCTCCAGTTCTCTCAAATGAAATAACTTTTGATGAAACAACACCTGAAGCGACCGTGCTAGTACCAATGGTATCAAAAAGAGCGTTAACAAAATTTAAAACTGAGTCATCTGAATAAGATATATAAACATCATTTTGCGAAGAAAAAATAACAGTGCTTGGAGTAACATTAGCGACAAATAAATTAATCGGGGAAAGTGAAGTCCCTATAGAGCCTGCATAAATTGAAAGTGTATTAACTGCAATTTTAGCAGTACTAGCAGTAGTCAGCGTAGTGTTACTTGGTACTTTGAGATATAAATTATTAAAAGCAAATTGACTTGCAGTACCGGAATCTATAGTAGCAATGCTGACCAAATTTGAAAGAACATTGTGGATTTGGGTCAACCCTAGCGTACCGGAAGGTGAAATAGTAAATATAGTCGTTGACGCCGTATTTGTTGCAACTATATTTATGAAATCATCTGTAGAATCATTTGTGTCGCTTAAGTAAATATCGCCATATACCGCAGAGAAAATATTGTTTGCAAAATCACTTGTTGTATTATTTCTAATTGAAACCGGAAATATAGAGCTACCTATAGACCCCTCAGTACTATTTAATTTGATTGAACCTGAGGGTAATACTCTAAAACCACTATTATTTGCAAGAGCCGTAGTGGTAATATTAGACCTCGCATTCAATTCAATATACTTAGCATAGATATAGCCATTGCTAGGTAAAGAAATAGTAATATTTCCTTTAGATGGATTGTTACTATTAGCATTAAAAGTTAACTTGCTATTAGCATGCAGAGAAAAATCCAAGTTTCTATTAATGATAATATCACCACTTTCAGTAGCGAAAATAAAATTTATAGTTGACGAGGTGACCGGCCTAGACAGCGTGATGCTATTTGAACGATTTCCAACTGGAAAAACTAAATCACCAGAAATTAAAGTGAGGCTAAGAGTGGGGTTTGCATTGTTAGAATTTATGGTAGAAATAGTTACATTTCCTGAAAAATCGTTAACGTTACCTATAAAGGCATAGAGCAGACCATTTGAAGCACCAACACCTGTACTTCTTAAGAATACATTGGTTTTTGAAGTTATGGTAAATGTATTTGAGAGATTACTAACATTGTAAATTCGATCTTGATCAGCTAATGTGTTAAATGATATTTGTAATGGTGAGGCTGAAGTACCAATTGCGCCAGTTGTAGTACTCAGTTTAAGCACAGAGTCAGAATTAGTTGATTTTAACCCGAGTGAATTAATTGTGATAGCAGAAGCACTGAGCTCTAGACTTCTAGTTATTAGGTTTGTTGTCCCTGTAAGTTCTCCATTAAGTGTCAGATTTAACCCGATATCTAAAGAAATTGGATCGCTAGATATAGGATTACTAACTACTGATATTGAACTAACACCAAAAGTTTGAATAATATCCAACGTTGGGAAAGTATTGGCACTTGACACCCCAAATCCTTCATATCGTGCAAGTAATAAATTAACAGGGGAACTAGATTCAGCGTAAATAATTTGCCCACCAGGAATATTAAAAACAGTATTATTTGTATTAATTGCAATAGATGAAGGAATAATAATTCTTCCAGTAGCATTCCCAATAGAACTAGAAGAGACCAGTTGCAATCTACCAGTGGTAGGATACACAAAGGTGATCTTATGTGAAGAATTAAAAAGCTTTGAGCCAGAAATACTAATGGAAGGCGCACTTATAGTTATGGGTGCTCCTAAATTAATTTCGTTTAATGTTGAACTTATGTTAATGGAGAAGTTTAGTGTCAACCCACTATTAATAATAGTTTCCATCGAAATTGCGTCAGCTCTAGTTAAATACAAAATTTTATCGTTAGGAATAGAGGGGTTAATACTTCCCAAAGAGTTTAAAAAACCTTCAAGGGGTTTGTAAATTGTTGCCGAATTAGTAGCGTCCACTCTATAATCTAAACTTAAATAAACATTATCCAACGATATAATTCTAATTTTGTTATAAATTGAATCAGTTGATATTAGTTTCAGCCCGATTGAATTTGAACCAATATTAGTATTTGAATTTAAAATTAAATCGCTACTTTTAACATCTATTAAAACCGACTGATTAGTGGCTTGTATATTAGAAGCTTGTACAGATGTGTTACTTAAAAGTTTTAGACTAGTTCCAAAATAAAAATTACCACTGGAAACAGAAATATTGAGAGGTAATGCAATTTGACTTTGCGTAGGAATAAAAGTAACATCGCCCTGTACTTGTGTAAGGTTTATAGATTGTATTGCAGTAGGACTTGGTCCGAGTGGGGTAGCGTTATTTAAAATTTTATTATAAATAGAATTAATATTTGAATTTTGTCCTAAATTACTATTTCCACTAGCATAAATACTGCCATTTCTAGTTTGAATAATTAATGTGGTAGGTACAACACTAAATAAAATTGGATTACTTAAAGAGCCTATATCTGATCTAATTGAAACTAGAGTAACATCACTGTACTGTAAAGTGGTTCCTGAGCTATTAGTAATATTGGTTGCCCGAATTGTGCTTGGAATTGAAAAGATATTTTGCGCAATAGTACAAAGTTGTAAACTGGAACAAGTCGCGATATCAACAGGGTTATTAAATAATGTAATAATTGAATTTGTTGAGATAATATTTGCAACAGCTGGAGCTGCAGCTGTTTTTAAATCATTTAACTCAGAAACACCAACTGAAGTAAGTCTAGAAAGGAAAATGTTGCCCGCTCCAGTTAAACATGATGAAGAGCAAGCGACTGCAAAAAAATTTGAACTATTGTAATCATTTGGATCATAAGTTACATAAAATGTATTTCCAGCAATTACTAATATCGGATTAGTTTGGCGACCGATCGATCCATTTATAGCCTGCAATCTAATTATTCTTGAAATTAGAGCGCTTCTAGGTTGAGAATAGATGTTTCCTGAGACTGCATGGAGTATTAATATGCCACTACTGTTAGTTAAAGCTATGTCTTGATTTGGCAAAATAATATCATTTACAATTTGAGTCAATCCGAATAAGCCTAGTGTGCTATAGCTAGCATTTCCGCCACTTCCAAACATTCCAACTTGATAAAGAAAAACATCTTCACTGCTGGCAAGGTACACTCTGGTGGATTTAAAAACTAGATTTGAACTACTAAACAAGCCACCACCGTAAATTGACAAATTTAATTCACTGTTTATATTTGCGGGATCGGGCACTGTGCCTGCGGCAGGAGTGGTGCTTATCCCTATTCCCTGCGCTTCAAGGAGAAAGGATTGTGCGGTTATTTTGAATTGTCTATCTGAGCTATAAATAAATCCAGTTGCGGTAAGTGATAGTCGGTTATTAAAACTATAATTAGAATCTATCAAAATACTACCATCCTGTTCTAAATTAATATTACCGGAGATTGAATTATTGGAATTTTTAAAATAACTAATTACATTATTTGTAAATGATTTTATATTGATGTCATTAGCAGAAAAAGTAACAGTTGAAGTTGCGCTACTTTTTTCTATTGTTAGTTTAACTGCGGAAGTTCCAATATCATCAGAAATGGACTCTAGCGATAATCTTGCATTATTATTTATTGTGAAAGAACCAGATCCATTAATACTCCCGTCTGAACTTAAGGTCAAATTATTATTAACAGTTATTACTCCGTTAATAATAATTTGCCCACCTGGATAAAGATTGTAAATTGCTAAGTTAGAACTTGGTGTTAGGGTGCCGATTGTAATATTTCGCAACGATGGATTAGATTGATAGTAATTTAATGACCCATTAGTTAGAGAAATAGTAGAAGAATTATTAATTAACGATATAATCTGATCGGCTTTTATAAAAACATTGCCCGATGAATTAATAGAAAGGGAAGACAATTTTGAGCTATTTACTACTAAAGGCCTTAATTGCGTGGCAATTGTACCTGAATTATTTATTAAGGTTAAATTGGTAGCATTGAGAACCTCAACAGTTTGAGAAGTTTGAATACCACTATTTGAAGTTATAGAAACTGAGTTTGCAGTAATTAGAGAATCAATTCTAACTGATGATTGCGAATTTATAGTCACATCACCTGTTGTGTTAATTAGCACACTGATGTTAATATAGTCGTTAACCCCAGCACAATTTGTACTACAAGTTGTGGTCAAAGCTAAAGATTTATTTCCTAAATTTAAAGAATTATTAGTGAAGGTGCCAGAAAAATAAATGCCTTTAATAGCGGTTAAACTTATTATCCCACTATCAAAAGATTGTAGAACTGACTGATAAATATATGATATACCACCGGTATTATCACTCGCATTAATCATAGAACCTATTACACAGTTCTGACAGGGAATCGGAGCAACACCACCTTTTATATCTATATAGTCAGGATCTAGGAGTAGGGTATCTTGGGAGTTGAGGGTGAAGGGTTGG